>URMR01000120.1 GCA_900548935.1 uncultured Collinsella sp. | reverse complement strand
CGGCCTTCGGCGGCGCGGCCGGATGGTGGAATTGTGTGCAGCCCGGTTTTCCGTTGACCGACGCCGGGGTCCCCGCCATAATACTTTCAGTTCACGCACGAATCCGCTGCCAGAGACAGCCGGCGCAAACGGGTCTTACCCGCGAGCTTAATGGGACTTCCCGCCAGCCGAGGTGGTCGAGTAGATATGTCTTCTCGCCCCCGTCGCTCATGCAGCGCGGGGGCTTTCTTTTTGGACATGCCCCCGTCACGTCCTTGTGGCGGACCGTGCCCGGAAAGAATTCGAGGAGGTGTAATTCATGCCCCAGCAGTACAAAATCGACAAGGTTGCAGAGATCGAGTCCCGTATCGCCGAGAACGCCGGTCTGTTCGTCGTCAACTACAACGGTCTGACGGTTAAGCAGGCTCAGGAGCTGCGTCATCAGCTTCGCGAGTGCGGCGCCGAGATGAAGGTCTACAAGAACAACCTGGTCAAGATCGCCCTCAAGAACCAGGAGCAGCCCGAGATCGACGAGATCCTCGCCGGCCCCGTCGCTTATGTGTTCTACGAGACCGAGCCGGTCGAGGCCGCTAAGGCCCTTAAGGACTTCTCCGCTCAGTCCAAGGGCGTCCTTGAGATCAAGGGCGGTATCTCCGACGGCAAGGCCGTTTCCGCTGATGATGTTAAGGCTATCGCCGAGCTGCCCACCAAGGACCAGCTTCTCGGTCAGATCGCCGGTCTCATCTCCGGTTTCGCTCGCGACATCGCTGTCTGCGTCAACGGCGTTTCCTCTGGTCTCGCTCGTTCGATCCAGCAGGTCTCCGAGCAGAAGGCAGCCTAGTTGCTGTTTTCACCCGCGGCGGCAACGCCGCACCCCTGGCGCATTCGCGCCGTGTTTTAACTGATCTCCGTGCACAGACACGGAAACCGAAAGGACTTAGAAATGGCTAAGCTTACCACCGATGAGATCATCGATGCTCTTAAGGAAATGACCCTTCTCGAGGCTTCCGAGC
Organism: uncultured Collinsella sp.; assembly: GCA_900548935.1. Lineage (GTDB taxonomy): Bacteria > Actinomycetota > Coriobacteriia > Coriobacteriales > Coriobacteriaceae > Collinsella. Next base: position 4,764 of record URMR01000120.1, on the reverse strand, counting down.
TCGTCAAGGCTATCGAGGACACCTTCGGCGTTTCCGCCGCTGCTCCTGCCGCTGTTGTCGCCGCTCCCGCTGCTGGCGCTGCTGAGGCCGAGGAGAAGACCGAGTTTGACGTCGTGCTCGAGGGCTTCGGCGACAACAAGATCCAGGTCATCAAGGCCGTCCGTGAGCTCACCAACCTTGGCCTGAAGGAGGCCAAGGAGGTCGTCGAGGGCGCTCCCAAGGCTGTTCTCGAGGGTGCCAAGAAGGAGGACGCCGAGGCTGCCAAGGAGAAGCTCGAGGCTGCTGGCGCTGCTGTCACCCTCAAGTAATCAGGCTTTCTCGCCAGATTTCTTTGCAGACGGGGTTCGCATTGCGAGCCCCGTCTTTTTTGTTATAACACCTCTATTTTGCTGGCTCGGCATGCAAATTGCTGCCGTTTGCGGTGCTTTGGGGTCGCTACCGTTGGGCGATAAAATTGCACCATCAGCGCAATAATTTGCGTTGACCTGCTGAAGAATGGCGCTTGCCTGCGTTAACGTTAATTAACAGCGGTAAGATACCTCGGTATCGCAATTTAGTCTGTGGCCGGTGAGCCGCACGCACGGGCGCTATTTGCGCCTGCGAAAGGATCCTTGAATACTATGAAGGCAATCATCCCCGCCGCCGGTCTTGGCACGCGTTTTCTGCCTGGCACCAAGTGCACGCCCAAAGAAATGCTGCCGGTGCTCGACAAGCCGGTCATCCAGTACGTCGTTGAGGAGGCGCTCGACCCCGAGGAGGTCGACGATGCCATTATCGTCACCTCTCCCGGCAAGCCTGAGCTGCTGAACTACTTCCAGCCCGATCGCTCGCTCGAGAACCTGCTGCGCGAGCGCGGTAAGGACGCCTACGCCGACGCTGTCGCCCATGCGGGCGGTATGCCGGTCGACTTCCGCTATCAGTACGAGCCCAAGGGTCTCGGTCACGCAATTCGCTCTGCCGCCGACGCTGTGGCAGGGGAGAACTTCCTGGTTCTTCTGGGCGACTACGTTGTGCCCAACCGTGATATCTGCGACAAGATGCTTGCCGTCTCCAAGGAGCACGGTGGCGCTTCGGTTATCGCCGTCGCTGCTTGCTCGCCCGAGGAAGTCAGCCGCTACGGCGTTATCGCCGGCGAGCGCGTCGGTTCGCTCGAGGGCGCCGAGGACGTTGCCGATGCAGAGCCGGGCGCTGTCTGGCGTATCGGCGGTCTGGTCGAGAAGCCCGCTCCCGAGGCTGCTCCGTCCAACCTGTACATCGTCGGCCGCTATCTGCTGAGCCCGCTGGTCATGGACCTGCTGGCAGATCAGCAGGCCGGCAAGGGCGGCGAGATCCAGCTCACCGACGCAATGGCCCGTTCGCTCGATCGCGAGGCCATGTATGCCGTCGTCATCGACCCACTGTCGGGCTACGACACCGGTACCCCGTCTGGCTGGATGGCCACCAACGCCCTCATGGCTGCAAGCGATCCTCGTTTTGCAGGCGCCTTCTGGGATGCCATCGACGAGCGCGGCGGCTTGATGCGCAAGTAGGCCTTCGGGCAACGATATTTACGGGCGCGGACCTCGGTTCGCGCCCGTTTTTTTATAAGAGCTGCGATTGCCGGCCCTCTGTTCACAGAAAATATATGAATATATGTTCGATGCACATACATCTACCTGCATGTTTTCTGTCGAAAAACTTTGCTAGTCCAAAAACTCAATCACGTCAAGGCTTTTCTTGCCCAACGGTCGGTACCTGATAAACTATTAGGTTGCGATAACTGGCGAAGCTATGCCTCGCCAATCCACCGAGCATTTCCGTGAAGGAGGAAAAACCTGGTGACCTACGCATACACTGCCACTGAGCGCAAGCGCGTCAGCTTCGGGAAAATCCCGGAGGCCATGGAGCTCCCCAACCTTATCTCTGTTCAAAGGGAATCCTTTGAGCGTTTTAAGGACGAGGGCCTTCGTGAGGCATTCAAGGAATCCAGCCCCATCCAGAGCCAGAACCATGTTCTCGAGGTTACCTTCGGCGAGCATCAGTTCGGCGACCCCGCGCACACCGTCGAGGAGTGCCGCGAGAAGGATATGACCTATCAGGCTCCGCTTCTGACCGACGTCCGTCTTACCAACAAGGAGACCGGCGAGATCAAGGAGCAGCTCGTCTTCATGGGCGACTTCCCCATGATGACCGATCAGGGCACCTTCATCATCAACGGTACCGAGCGCATCGTCGTCTCGCAGCTCGTCCGCTCCCCGGGCGTGTACTACAGCTCCGAGATGGATTCGGGCAAGCAGATCTACAAGGCCCAGATCATCCCGTCCCGCGGTGCCTGGCTTGAGTTTGAGGTCGACAAGCGCGACCAGCTCATGGTCTCCATCGACCGTAAGCGCAAGCAGAGCGCCACGATGTTCCTGCGCGCCCTTGGCATCGCCGTCACCAACGACGACATCATCGAGCTGCTCGGCAACTCCGATGTAATCAAGCGCACCCTTGAGCGCGATACCGCCCTTACCCGCGAGGATGCTCTTATCGAGATCTACCGTCGCCTGCGCCCGGGCGAGCCTCCCACCGTGGACGCTTCCCGCAGCCTTCTCGAGGGTCTGCTCTTCAACCCGCAGCGCTACGATCTGGCCCGCGTCGGTCGCTACAAGGTCAACAAGAAGCTCAACCTCACCACCGAGGAAGAGGTCACGGTGCTCACCGACGAGGATATCGTCGCTACGCTGCGCTACCTGCTGTCCCTCGCCGCCGGCGAGCAGGGCTTCAAGGTCGACGACATCGACCACTTTGGCAACCGCCGTATCCGCACCGTCGGCGAGCTCGTCGCCAACCAGTTCCGTATCGGCATGAGCCGTATGGAGCGCGTCGTCCGTGAGCGCATGAGCTCCCAGGACATCGACGAGATTACCCCGCAGTCGCTCATCAACATCCGCCCGATCGTGGCCTCCATCAAGGAGTTCTTCGGTTCCTCGCAGCTCTCGCAGTTCATGGACCAGGCGAACCCCCTGACCGGTCTGACCCACAAGCGCCGTCTGTCCGCACTCGGCCCTGGTGGTCTTGCCGGCCACAAGTCCGGCTCCAGCCGCCGCACCAACGTGCCGACGGCCGTCCGCGACGTTCACAACTCGCACTACAGCCGCATGTGCCCGATCGAGACCCCCGAAGGCCCCAACATCGGCCTGATCGGCTCGCTCGCCCTCTACGCCCGCGTCAACGAGTACGGCTTCATCGAAGCTCCGTTCCGCCGCGTCGAGAACGGCGTTGCCACCGACCAGATCGACTGGATGACCGCTGACGAGGAAGAGAAGCACGTCATCGCGCCGGCCAACACGCCGCTCGATCCCAAGACCAACGAGTTCATCACGACCGATGCCGAGGGCAAGATCGTCCGTCCGCATACCGTGATCGCCCGTACCCGCGACTTCGACGGCTCCTTCGGCGCTCCCGCCGACGTGCCTGTCGAGGACGTCGACTACATGGACGTCTCGCCGCGTCAGATGCTCTCCGTCGCAGCCACGCTGATCCCGTTCCTTGAGCACGACGACGCTAAGCGTACGCTGATGGGCGCCAACATGCAGCGTCAGGCCGTGCCGCTGGTTCACCCCGCCGCTCCCTATGTCGGTACCGGCATGGAGCGTCGCGCCGCCCTGGACTCCGGCGAGGTCACCCTGGCCAAGAACGCCGGCGAGGTCATCTTTGCCGACGCCTCCAAGATTATCGTCAAGCATGCCGGTGGCATGGACGAGTATCACCTGGCCAAGTACCAGCGCTCCAACCAGTCCACCTGCATCAACCACCGTCCGCTCGTGCGCGTCGGTGACACCGTTGAGCAGGGCGAGCCCTTGGCTGACGGTCCTTCGACCGATCACGGCGAGCTCGCACTGGGCCAGAACCTCACCGTGGCATACATGCCGTGGGAAGGCTTTAACTACGAGGACGGTATCGTCGTGTCCGAGCGCCTGGTGGCCGAGGACCTGCTGACGACCATCAACATCACCCGTCACGAGATCGACGCCCGCGACACCAAGCTCGGCCCCGAGGAGATCACCCGCGAGATCCCGAACCTCTCCGAGGACATGCTTGCCAACCTCGACGAGGACGGCATCATCCGCATCGGCGCCGAGGTCGGCCCTGGCGACATCCTGGTCGGCAAGGTCACGCCTAAGGGCGAGAGCGCTCTGACCGCCGAGGAGCGCCTGCTGCGCGCCATCTTCGGTGCCAAGGCCCACGACGTCCGCGACACCTCCCTTAAGATGCCTCACGGCGCTTACGGCCGCGTCATCGACGTCGTCCGCTTTAGCCGCGAGAACGGCGACGACCTGGCCCCCGGCGTCAACGAGCAGGTGCGCGTCTACGTCGCCCAGCGTCGTAAGATCCAGCAGGGCGATAAGATCGCCGGCCGCCACGGCAACAAGGGTGTTATCTGTAACGTTCTGCCGGTCGAGGACATGCCCTACATGGCTGACGGTACCCCGATCGACGTTATCCTCAACCCGCTGGGCGTTCCTTCGCGTATGAACGTCGGCCAGCTGCTCGAGTGCCACCTTGGCTGGGCTGCTGCCTGCGGTTGGGATACCGAGAATGCAGATTCCGACAAGTATGTTCCCGGTCCGTTCTTCACCGCGACGCCTGTCTTCGACGGCGCCAAGGAGGATGAGATCGCCGAGGTCATCCGTCGCGCCAACAAGAACATGCTCAACAAGGCTACCGCTGCCTTTGGCGATCACATGCGCCCCGAGTTTGTCACTCAGCTTGACGAGCGTGGCAAGACCCGCCTGTTCG
>URMR01000119.1 GCA_900548935.1 uncultured Collinsella sp. | reverse complement strand
CGGATAGCCCGAAAACGCAAACCCCAGGGCAAGCGTTGTCGTCACAACAACCGTCGGCGCCAGGCAAACCACCATGTACCGCCGGCGCGAATACACAACGCCCTCGGCGCAGGCATAGATCATCGCCGTCTCGCGATTCGCCCCAAAGGTCACCTTCGCGCCCGCAGGTGCCAGCAGCTTAAAAAACACACCGTGCACCAGCTCGTGCACGGCAAATGACACCGCCGAAACCGCAGCCAAGCCGACTATCCAGCCCAAAACGGCCGTCCAGCCACCCGCGTCAGCCGCATCCAAGTCCGCGGGCCCGCCCAGCAGCATAAACACCGGCACCAGGCACACGGCAAATGCGCCAAGCACTGCCATCCCCCACACAAAGCAGGCGTGCAGAAAATCCTCGTCCTCAAACGCATGTATGTTGGAAATCTCATTCATAGCATCTTAGGATAGCGCCCCTGCCACGTACCCGTCCGCATGTGCGATAATGTCGAACGATATGCACGAATTGACCACCGCGTCGCCAGGCCTTGCGCCCGGCCGCGCTCTCACCATATGCGAAGGAGTCCCATGGCATCCAAATACTCCATGAACGACCGTCCCAGCTGGCCTCGCCGCGCCATCGTTACCGCCGGCGAGCCCTACGGCAACAAGGGCCTTCACTTTGGCCACGTTGGTGGCGTCTTTGTCCCGGCCGACTTCTTCGCCCGCTTCCTGCGCGACCGTCTGGGCCGCGAGAACGTCATCTTCACCTCGGGCACCGACTGCTACGGCTCACCCATCATGGAGAGCTACCGCAAGCTCAAGGAAAACGAAGGCTACGACAAGTCCATTAGCGAGTACGTCGAGTCCAATCACTCCCGCCAGGCCGCGACCCTCAACAACTACAACATCAGCTGCGATATCTACGGCGGCTCGGGCCTTGAGCCGGCTGCGCAGATTCACAACGAAGTGACTGCCGAGATTATCGAGCGCCTGCACGAGCAGGGCACCATCTCCAAGCGCTCCACGCTGCAGTTCTACGACGCCAAGGCCGGCACGTTCCTCAACGGCCGCCAGGTGATCGGCCGCTGCCCCATCCAGGGCTGCAAGTCCGAGAAGGCCTACGCCGACGAGTGCGACCTGGGTCACCAGTTTGAGCCCGAGGAGCTCATCGCGCCCAAGAGCCAGCTCACCGGCGAGGTGCCCGAGCTGCGCCCGGTCGACAACCTCTACTTCGACCTGCCGGCCTACCTCGACTTTATGAAGACCTATACCGCCAAGCTCGCCCAGAACCCGCAGGTTCGCTCCGTGGTCTCCAAGACCATGGAAGAGTGGCTGCTGCCGGCACAGCTCTACATCCAGAACAAGTTCCGCGAGGCCTTCGATGCCGTCGAGGATCAGCTTCCTGAGCACACCGTGCTGGAGCCCGAGGGCAACAAGAGCAGCTTTACCGTCACCTTCCCCAGCTGGAAGGAGCGCGACGACGCCCACGCGGTGCTCGCCAACGGCGGCGTGCGCTTCCGCAGCGGCAAGGCGCTCGTGCCCTTCCGCATCACCGGCAACATCGACTGGGGCGTTCCGGTGCCCGAGGTCGACGGCGTCTCCGACGTCACCTGCTGGTGCTGGCCCGAGAGCCTGTGGGCGCCCATCAGCTATACGCGTACCGTGCTCGCGCGCGATGCCAAGGCCGCCGGCGTGACCGAGGGCGTCGCCGCCCAGGATGCCGCCCTCATGGGCGAGCCCTCCGCCGATTCCACGCAGGTCCCCGCGCCCACCTATCAGCACAGCTCACTCGACTGGCGCGACTGGTGGTGCTCTGACGACGCTCAGATTTACCAGTTTATCGGTCAGGACAACATCTATTTCTACTGCATTGCGCAGACCGCCATGTGGGAGGCCCTGGGCTGGGACCTCACGCAGAGCACCGTCAGCGCCTGCTACCACCTGCTCTACATGGGCAAAAAGGCCAGCTCGTCCTCGCAGACGCCTCCCCCGCCGGCAGACGACCTGCTCAACCACTACACCTGCGAGCAGATGCGCGCGCATTGGCTGTCGCTCGGCCTGTCCGAGAAGCCGGTGAGCTTTAGCCCCAAGGCATATGACACGCGCGTGACCGGCAAGGACAAGGACGGCAACGAGGTGCGCGCCTGTGACGACAAGCGCGTCATCGATCCGGCCCTTAAGGAGAGCGCCCTTTTGACCGGCGTGTTCAACCGCCTGGCCCGCAGCTGCTTCTACGGCATCGCCGTCAAGGAGGGCGACAAGAGCCCCTATCGCAACGGTTGCATTCCCGCCGGTGCCGCCTCCGCCGCCGTGGTCGAGGCTGCCGAGCAGGCCGCCCTTGCCTTTGAGCAGGCCATGTACAAGTTCGAGACGCACCGCGCGCTCGCCGTGTGCGACGACTACCTGCGCGCCGCCAACAAGCGCTGGAGCGATGCCTCCAAGGCCGCCAACAAGCTCGAGGGTAATGAGGCAAACGCCGCGATGACGCAGGCCCTCGTCGACGCCTTTACCGAGCTGCGCGTGGCGACCGTCCTGATGCACGGCATCGTCCCGGCTGGCTGCGAGCTCATCTGCGAGTACTTCGACGTCGATCCGGTCGCCTTCTTTAGCTGGGACAACATCTTTGCCTCCACGGACGAGTTTGTGGAGAGCCTGGGCGAGAAGCCCGGCGAGCACCGCGTAAAGCCGCTGCCCCCGCGCTTCGACTTCTTTAGCAAGCACGAGAGCCAGCACTAAAGCACGCCAGCAGCAGCGTGCCCAGAAAGTAGTCAAATTGGGACGGGAAGGAAAGACGGATGTCCAAGCCGCGTCGTCGTAAGCAGAAAAAGCAGGTTAAGCCCGAGCTCAAGCTTAGGCAGTTTGCCGCCACCGAGCTTTCCGACCAGCTTGCCGCCCTTCCCTGTGCCATCGACCTGCCTCGCTTTATGGTCGACACGATTGCTGGCGCCTATACGCCTGCCGATGCCGAGCTCGTGATCGAGGGCTTTGGCGCCGCAGCCACGCGCCCGGTCACGCTGCGCGCCAACACGCTCAAGGCGACCGCCGAGGACATCGCTGCGGCGCTCGGTGCCGCCGGCATCGCCCACAACCCCGTCGCCTGGTACCCAGACGCCTTTATCCTGCCCGAGGCCCAGGTTTCCGATCTGTGGGATCTCGACATCTACCGCGACGGCAAGATCTATCTGCAGAGCCTGTCGTCCATGATGCCGCCTTTGGTGCTGGGCGCTCAGGCCGGCGAGGACATCCTGGACATGTGCGCTGCCCCCGGTGGCAAGACGACGCAGATCGCCGCCCTCACCCAGGGCCAGGCACACCTCACGGCCTGCGAGATGAGCATTCCCCGCGCCGAAAAGCTCGAAGCCAACCTCCACCGCCAGGGCGCCAAAAACGTGCCCGTCATGCGTATTGACGCACGCGAGCTTGACGAGTTCTTCCGCTTTGACCGCATCCTGCTCGACGCTCCCTGCACCGGTACGGGCACCGTCATCAGTGGCAACGAAAAGAGCCTGCGCGGCCTCACCGAGCAGCTGCTCGTCAAGTGTGCCCGCTCGCAGCGCGCGCTTCTGGACCGCGCCATGGGAGCCCTCAAACCGGGCGGCACGCTCGTCTATTCGACGTGTTCGATCTTGCCGCAGGAAAACGAGGACGCCCTGCAAGAGGCCCTCGACAAGCACATGGACTGCGAGCTCATCCCCCTCGACGGCACGCCGAGCGAAAGCGAAGCGCGTCGTGCGCAGGACACCGGCGACAAGCCGCATATCGAGTGCAACGCCCTTACCGAGGCCATTGCCGCCGGCCACGTCTCGGCCATTGCCAACGGCATGCCCGGCACGCTGACCATTCCGTCCAGTCGCGACTTTGAGGGCTTCTATATCGCCCTGGTCCGAAAACGCAGCTAGCGCACGGATTCAAAACTCAACAAGCTATCGCCGTGCGCGCTTGTCCTGCTGGTCATGGCACTGCTTAAGTGCCTCGCGCTCCTTGCGCTCGGCCTTTTTGCCCTTGATGGCCGTGACCGCAAAGTAGATGACCGCGGCGGCAACGATTGCGCCCACGCATAGGCCAATCGAGCCCAACATTGCCGAGAATTCCATACCGCGTCACCTCTCTTTTGTATACGGGACATTCAAGATAGCACCTCGATTCCCGCCACCACAGCTCCTTCACGTTCGCCGGCCCTTCAGTCTAACGGATGGCGCAGCGGGGAAAAATCAACTCGTCAAACGATTTAGCATTCGCAATTCCGGCTGCATCGTGCCGGCCGTCGTCACACAGAATCGAGTCTCCATGGACACCCTCAACGACCTAAACGAGCGCGTCGACGCCTTTGTCGGCACCAGCTCCTTCGATACGTCTGCCACGACGAACGACCAAGCCCCCATCGATGTTCCCGCCGAGGTTCACGAGGACATCGTCGCCTCGGTCGACTTCTCCGAGGTAGAGCTTGCAGACGAATTTACCGAGCCCCAGGTGGCCGTAACTCCCAACGGCCTTTTGCCCATGGAGCCGCTGCCCATCGACGGGCGCCTGCGCAAGGCGGCCCTCCGCATGCCCGATGAGATCGAGGAGGCCAGCGGTTTTACGCTCTTTGGCCGCCGCATCAAATCGCTCATCTACACCACCGACGTGGCGGTCATCCGCAACTCCAATGCCGATGCCGTGTTTGCCGTCTACCCCTTCACGCCGCAGCCCGCCATTACGCAGGCGCTGCTGACTGTTGCCGAGTGCCCGGTCTTTGTGGGCGTTGGCGGCGGCACCACCACCGGTAAGCGTTCCGTGCAGATGGCGGCCGTATCCGAGATGCAGGGCGCGGCGGGCTGCGTGGTCAACTCCCCCGCTACCGCCGAGATGGTCGAGCACATCACCAACATCGCCGATATCCCCGTCATCGCCACGGTCGTTCGCTGCGACGATGATGCGCATGCCAAAGTGCGCGCCGGAGCCAAGATCCTCAACATCGCGGCCGGCAAGAACACGCCCCAGGTCCTGCGTGAACTGCGCGAGCACTATCCCAACCTGCCGCTCATCGCACCGGGCGGCAAGACGCCCGAGAGCATCCGCGAAACCATCGCCGCCGGCGCCAATGCCATCATCTGGACGCCGCCTTCGGCCCAGCAGCTACAGACCGACATGATGCAGCGCTACCGCAAGATGAAGGAAGACGCCACGCCCGTTATCTCGCGCGACGATGCGCCCATTATCGACCAGGTCGCCGCCGCCGAGGTCAGCCAGGTCGAGAACATGAATCCCGATGTACCGATCCCCGACGAAGTCATCGAACGCGTCGCTTCGATCCACGATCATATCGAGGAGCGTCGCGCCAACCGCGGACTCAAACCCTCGCTGCACGGCTTCTTCTTCCGCGAAAAGAAACGCTAGCCGCAACAGAAAGGGCCCGTCCCGCAAACAACGGGACGGGCCCTTTCTGTTATCAAATGTCGGGAGGACAGGCGTAGCCGTTAAAACCGTCAGCCAGCACACGGACGTTAGTCCACGCGCTTGTCGCCCATAAAGTAGACGGCCACCGTGCCAGGGCCGGTGTGCGAACCGATCAGAGCACCGATATTGTTGATCTCGATCTTGCCTTTGAGCTGCGGAACCTGTTCCTCGATCAGCGCCGCAACGGCCTCGGCGTCCTCGCGGCACGCCGATTGCGACATGATGCACTTGCCCGAATAGTTCGCGCCGTCCTGCACATGTGCCATCACGGTCTTGGCCATCTCGGAGATCGCGCGCTTCTTGGTGCGGATCTTCTCACGTGGCGACAGCCTGCCTTCGCAATCGACGG
>URMR01000118.1 GCA_900548935.1 uncultured Collinsella sp. | reverse complement strand
CCGTGACGCCCCATACCGCCATAGGTGTCAACGATGATCTTGCGGCCAGTAAGACCTGCATCGCCCATAGGGCCGCCCACCACAAAACGACCGGTAGGGTTCACATACAGTTCCAGATCGTCTGCGACCGTTACTCCCTCGGCCCCAAACACGGGGTCGATAACGTTGCGCTTAAGCGCTTCGCGCAATTCAGCAGGATCGGTTTCCTCGGAGTGCTGAGTAGATATAACCACCTTTTCGACCTGGGTAGGAACGCCGTTAACGTAACGAACGCTAACCTGGGTCTTGCCGTCGGGACGCAGATAGGCCAGGGTACCGTCGTGACGCACGGCGGCCAGGCGCTCGGCCAGGCGGCTTGCCACGTAGTGCGGCATGGGCATGAGGGTCTTGGTCTCGTTGGAGGCATAACCGAACATCATGCCCTGGTCGCCGGCACCGATCAGGTCGATCGGGTCGGTGGTAGCGCCGGTCTGGGTCTCGAAGGACTCGTCGACGCCCTGGGCGATATCGGGAGACTGCTCGTGGATGAGGCTCATAACGCCGCAGGTGTCGCAGTCAAAGCCGAATTTGGCACGGTTATAGCCAATGCGGCGGATAACGCCGCGGGCGATTTCCTGAACGTCTACGTAGGCCTGGGTGCGAATCTCGCCGGCGACGATGACGGTGCCGGTGGTTACGAGGGTCTCGCAGGCGCAGCGGACGTTCTCCACGTTGGCAGGCACGCCGTTGGGGGCGATGTAGCCCTGCTCCTGGAGCTCTATTTCTTTGGCGAGGATTGCGTCGAGGACGGCGTCGCTGATCTGGTCAGCGATCTTATCGGGATGACCTTCGGTCACCGACTCCGACGTAAAAACAAAGGACCCGTGTTGGGGTGGGATGGAACGAAGTTCTTCTGACATGATTGTCCTTTCAAAAACGTGTCCCGGCGACCGTTACCATTCCGCCGGGCTCTGTATGCAAGGGCACATCATAGCGCGTTAAATGAATATTCACACCCTTTCCGCACCTACTCATTGGGGACAGGCTTAAATGACCAGTCATAGACTAAGAACGTCCCTAACGACTACTCATTTAAGTCTGTCCCCAATGAGTGGTCCCCAATGAGTAGGTCGATGCCCTTTGTGCGGAGGTGGGCATTGTTGCTTTATACTGATGCGGTTAGATATCCATCCTGCAATCGAGGAGATTTCCATGGCATCAGACGTTCGCGTCCGCTTTGCACCCTCACCGACGGGCAAGCTGCACATCGGCGGCGCCCGCACCGCTATCTATAACTGGGCTTTTGCCCGCGCAAACGGCGGCACGTACATCCTGCGCATCGACGACACCGACCCCACCCGTTCCACCGACGAGAACACGCAGATCATCCTGCGCGCCATGCGTTGGCTAGGCCTGGACTGGGACGAGGGTCCCGAGGTGGGCGGCGACTTTGGCCCCTATGCCCAGACCGAGCGCCTGGACCTGTACAAGCAGGCCGCTCAGCAGCTCTGGGATGAGGGCAAGGCCTATCCCTGCTTCTGCACCAAGGAGCAGCTCGAGGCCGACCGCAAGGCCGCGCAGGAGCGCAAGGACCCCTTCCAGGGTTATCAGCGCCGCTGCCGCGATCTGGATCCCGAGGAGGCGCGCCGCCGCATCGAGGCCGGCGAGCCCTACGTCCTGCGCATCAAGGTGCCCGAGGACCGCGGCGACGTCGTCATCCATGACGCCGTCCACGGCGAGGTGACCTTCGACGCCAAGGAGCTCGACGACTTTGTCATCTTCCGCTCCGACGGCACGCCCACGTACAACTTCGCGACCGTCGTCGACGACGCCATGATGAAGATCACCCATGTCATCCGCGGCGACGACCACCTTTCCAACACCCCGCGCCAGGTCATGGTCTATGAGGCTCTCGGCGCGCCCGTGCCCACGTTCGCCCACATCTCCATGATCCTGGGCGCCGACGGCAAGAAGCTCTCCAAGCGCCATGGCGCCACCTCGGTGGAGGAGTACCGCGACGCCGGCTACCTGTCCGATGCCTTCGTCAACTACCTGGCGCTGCTCGGCTGGTCGCTCGACGGTGAGACCACGATCATCCCGCGCGATGTCCTGGCCAGTAAGTTCTCGCTTGACCGCATTTCCAAGAACCCGGCGACCTTCGACCCCAAAAAGCTCGACTGGGTCAACGCCGAGTACATCAACGGCATGTCCGATGCTCAGTTTGCCGACGAGATCATGGTCCCCGAGCTGCACGAGGCGGGTCTCATCGAGGGTAATGTCGAGTACGGCGAGGATTGGATCGACGCACTCGCGGCCATCGTCAAGCCGCGCACCAAGATGCCGGCCGACGCCGTGACCGTCGCCGCCCCCATCTTTGCCACGGCCGAGACGCTCGAGTATGACGAGAAGTCTGTCAACAAGGGTCTGGCCAAGGAGGGCATGGGTGCCATTCTGGACGCCGCCAAGGCCGCGCTTGAGGGTGTTACCGAGTGGACGGCCGAGGCCATCGACGCTGCGCTTGAGCCGCTGCCCGAGCAGATGGACCTCAAGAAGCGCGTGGTGTTCCAGGCTGTGCGCGTCGCCGTCTGCGGCAACATGGTGAGCCCTCCGCTGGGCGAGACCATGGCTCTCGTCGGCCGCGACGACTGCCTGGCGCGCATCGACCGCGCCCGCACGATGGCGCTGTAGCAGCTGCGTAAACGCATGTATCCGAGCCCCGCTCACCACGAGTGGGGCTCTTGTTTCTGTAGACGTATGGGATAGGAGGTGCTTGGGCCATGGCCGAGCAACTTTCGCTGTTTGGTTCGCCTGAACCCGAGCAGGCTCCTGTGAAGCATGCCCGCACAGTCGAGCAGGCCAAGCACGCGCTTGCTCCCGAGCCCATTGCCGCCTACGCGAGCGTGGTCCTGGACATTCCCACCCGTGCGCTGTCCGAGCCGTTTGCCTATGGCATTCCTCAGTCCCTTGCCAGCGAGTCCCAGATTGGGTCTACGGTCCTGGTCCACTTTGGCAACCGTGCGGCTGCGGGCTATATCGTCGACATTGTGTCTGAGCTCGGCGACCTGCAGGGCAACATCACCCTCGATCCCGCGCGCATCAAGCCTATCGAGGCTATCCTCAGCAAACCGCTCTTTAGTGTCGAGGCCGCCCGCATTGCGCGTTGGATGAGCCGCGAATATGTAGCGACGCTTTCCGAGTGCCTGCGCCTGTTTTTGCCTCCGGGAGGTAGTCCGCGTGTCGTGAAGGGCGATGACGGGGCGTGGACGGTTGAGCGCCCAGCCGTCAAGCCTATCCAAAACCGTTGGGTGATGCTTACGCCTGAGGGCTTTGACTATACGCCGCCCAAGACTGCGGTTCGTCAGCGTCAGCTCATCGAGGCGCTCCAGTGCGGACCGGTCACGACGCGCGACCTCAACCTGCTCTACAACAGTATGTCGGCGACCATTAAGGCGCTCGAAAAACGTGGTGTCGTCGTGGTGGAGGAGCGCCGAGCCTGGCGTGGCTGCAGCGAGCAGACTACGCTGTCCTCGGCAAGCGGCAAGGCGCCGGTCGCGCTCACGGACGGCCAGCAGCAAGCACTCGCGCAGATTGAGCACGCCTGTCTTGACGCCCACGGCGACGTGGTCCTTGTCGACGGCGTCACCGGATCCGGTAAAACTGAGGTCTACCTTTCCGCCATCGAGCGCGTGCTCGCGGCTGGCCGTTCGGCCTGCGTGCTCGTGCCCGAGATCTCGCTGACGGCCCAGACCGTCGGCCGCTTCCGCTCGCGCTTTGGCGAGACGGTCGCGGTCTTCCACTCGCGTCTCTCGGCCGGCGAGCGCCTGGACCAGTGGGACATGGTCGCCAGCGGTGCCGCCCGCGTTGTCGTCGGCGCGCGATCGGCGCTCTTCTGCCCGCTCAGCGACCTCGGTCTCATCATCATTGACGAGGAGCACGAGACCAGCTACAAGCAGGGCTCCAGCCCGCGCTACCATGCGCGCGAGGTGGCGGCCGAGATGGCGCGTCGGTATCGCTGCCCGCTCGTGCTGGGCTCGGCTACGCCTTCTGCCGAGGCCCTCGACCGCTGCCGTCGCGGCACCTACAACGGTGCCACCTGGACGCGCGTCGAGATGCCCGAGCGCCCGGGACACGCCGTGCTTCCCACGGTCCGCATTGCCGACCTGCGCCGCGAGTTTTCGCATGGTAGCCGCTCCATGTTCTCAAAACCGCTGATGGAAGGCTTGGAACGCGTTGTCGAGCGCCGCGAGAAGGCCGTGTTGCTGCATAACCGCCGCGGTTTTGCGCCGTTTTTGATGTGCCGCGAGTGTGGCTGCGTCCCCACCTGCAACCACTGCTCCACCGCGCTCACGTATCACGAGCGCACGCATACACTGCAGTGCCACACTTGTGGTTCGTCCTGGCGCGTGCAGCCCTATCCGGCGGCCACGAGCCGCTGTCCCAAATGCGGCAGCCGCTACCTGGCAAAAATGGGTCTGGGCACGCAGCAGATCGAGGACGCACTGCACCAGATGTTGCCCGAGGACGTCGCCATTATTCGTATGGATGCCGATTCCACGCGCGGCAAGGATGCGCACAAAAAGCTGCTTGAGAAGTTCGATGCCGCCGATTGCGCGGTGCTGCTGGGCACCCAGATGATTGCCAAGGGCCTCGATTTTCCCGAGGTCACGCTAGTGGGCGTGGTCAATGCCGACTTCGCGCTGAAGCTGCCCGATTTTAGAGCGGGGGAGCGCGCCTACGATTTGCTGGAGCAGGTCGCGGGCCGTGCCGGTCGCGGCGATCGCCCTGGCGAGGTTATTATCCAGACCTATCTGCCCGAGGACCCGGTCATTCGCGCCGTTGCCGAGCATGACCGTTCGATCTTTACCGACCACGACTTGGACCAGCGACGTGACGCCTTGTATCCGCCCTTCGTGCGCCTGGTCAACATTTTGGTTTGGTCGGCAAGCCGCGATGATGCACGGGATTATATCGGGCACATCGCAAAGCTCCTCAAGCGCCGCTGGCATGCCGCCGCGCCCGACTTTTTGCGGGCGGGGAGCGCCGTGCCTCAGGTGCTTGGTCCGGCTTCATGTGTAATCGAGAGAGCCAAGGACCGTTATCGCTTCCACCTGCTTGTGAAGTCGCCCGTGGGGTACCATGTCTCTGATGATATTGACGCATGCCTTAAAGAGGTAGGCTCCGTGCGCGGCGTGAGCGTGAGCGTTGACGTCGACGCCTATGATTTGATGTAACAACCCGAAAGGATGGCCATGGAAGCCAACGGAATCGTACTGTCGCCCGACCCTCGTCTGCGTCAGGAGTGCGCCGCCATCGAGGAGATTACCCCGGCGATCGAGGCGCTTGCCGAGAAGATGAAGAAGATGATGTTCGATAACGGCGGCCTGGCTGCCCCGCAGATCGGCGAGCTTATTCAGCTCGTCACTATCGACTGTGATTACAGTGACAAGAGCGACTACCACCCGTATGTGCTCATCAATCCCGTCATTGTTGAGCAGAGCGACCATCTGGTGCCCTTTAGCGAGGGCTGCCTTTCCATTCCTGGCATTAGCTGCGAGATCGAGCGTCCCGACCATGTCGTCGTCGAGGCGTACGACTTGGACGCCAACCTGATTCGCTATGAGGCCTCGGGCGATCTGTTCTGCGTGTGCCTGCAGCACGAGATCGATCACCTGCACGGTAACACCATGTTCGAGCGACTGAAGCCGATGCAGAGGATCAAAGCCGTCAAGGAGTACCAGGACGCCCTGGCCCGCGGCGCTCGACCGGGCGAGACGGAGTAGGTCCCACCGTCCCCGGTGCTGAGCGCCCACATAT
>URMR01000117.1 GCA_900548935.1 uncultured Collinsella sp. | reverse complement strand
AACCTCACGATATGCTTCGACGGCGGGGCGAGCCTTGGCATAAAAGCTGCGACCGGCCTGAGTCGGCCTGACACCGCTACTCCCACGCTCAAAAAACTGAACGTTAAAAAACTGCTCGAGCTCGCTAATTGACTTGGAAATGGCCTGAACAGTCACGTGGCGCTGGTGCGCCGCAGCAGTAAAACTCTTCGTCTCGAATACGGCGACAAAATAGCCGACCTGCTTGATATTCACCATTCGCCCCTAAAAAATGCACAGTTTAATCCAGTTAAACAAAAAGCTAGCACAGTGCAAGTGCCGCCCCTGTCGCGAGCGGAGCGTTCAACTATTAGATGAACGTGCACAGCACCTTGTTGAATTACAATATGCTTCGCGACATGCGTCATGCGTGCGCATCAAATACGTCATGTCCACTTCGAAAGGACCAGCCATGAGCAACGCCTGTAAATTACTCAAAATCCTATCGTTCCTCTTCTTTGTCGTCGGCATTCTAAGCGCAGGTATGGGTGCTACAGCGCTCTTTGCAGGCAGCGCGGCAGGCGATATCACGAGTGCCATGATCGTCTCTTGCGTCGTCGTCATCGTATTGGGCGTCGTCGAAATTGTGACCGCTGTCTTTGGCATCCGCGCGGCAAATAATCCCGCCAAGGCTGGCGTTGTCTGGATCTGGTCCATCGTCTGCCTAGCATGTTCGGTCATCAGTCTGCTCCTCTCCCTGCCCCTCTTGGGTGGGACCGGCTCAGGCATCCCCGATTTTACCGGCCTGATTGTCAGCATTATCTACTTTGTACTCGCCAACCGCGTCAAGAAAGAGGGCATGGACCGTTTGAGCTAAGCCGCATCCGTGTCAATCGCTCAGCGACTCTGGTATATACGCCAATAAAAAGGGCCGATCGCACATCTCTGCGGTCGGCCCTTTACGTTTGCCTAGATAAAACCTACCAAAATAAACCTGTCCCTTTTTTGGCAGGTTGTTAGCTGTGGCGGTACTCGGCGATGATGAAGTCGATGTCGGTTTGAAGGGTGTCCAAATTTGCCAGGCGTTCTTTGTCGGAAGGGCGCGTACGGTAGTAGTACGGCGTCATCTGGAACACTGCCTCGATGTCGGCCTGGGTCTGAAGCGTAATATTCGCAGACACCCGCTGCATTCCGACTAACTCGAGCTCGGTGGTCTTCGGCAGCTTCTCATCGTTAAGGTACGGCGTGTCGTAGAGCACCTCTTTAAGCCCAAAGAGATGACGGGCACCCGGCACCACGGTGTAGAGCGAGCCTTCGGGCGCCAGCACGCGGGCAAACTCGCGCTCGTTAAAGGGAGCAAAGAGCTCGGTCACCATATCGAAGGCGCCATCGGCCACGGGGATATCCTTCATGTTGGCCACGAAGTACGTCGCGTCGCCGCGCTTGGCCGCCAGGCGTACCATCTCCTTGCCCAGGTCGAAACCGTAGGCATCCACGCCCGGCACCGCGCCCATGGCACTCGTGTAATAGCCCTCGCCACAGCAAATGTCGAGCAAGGCCAGCGGCTTGTCCGACGTAGCCGCGCACCGCTGAGCTCGTTCGCGCACCAGCTCGACCATTGCATCGCGCAGCGGCGCGTAGTAGCCGCGGTTCAAAAAGTCGCGACGGCTGCGTGCCTGCGACTTGGGATCGCCCATGGAGTCGCCGCTCTTGGACGAGCGCAGCAGATATAGATAGCCCTCGCGAGCACGGTCAAACCGGTGTCCGCCCGCGCATGCAGCACCGCGTTCGTCATCCACCAACGGCTCATGGCAAACGGGACACAACAGCATGGCAACTCCTTAGCGCGAACAACACAACGCCCACCATTGTCGCACGCCTTCCCCACCTAGTCATTGGGGACGTTCTTGAATGACTAGTCGTTTAAGAACGTCCCCAACGACTAGTCGATTAGGAGTATCATCATCTGCGCAAATAAGCACGAAAGAGCATATTAGAGATTGAGAGCGTATGGCTGATACCGCTTCTAAGCACATTGACATGACCACCGGATCGCTGTGGCGCAATGTTCCCCTGTTCGCCTTCCCCGTGGCCGCCACGAGCATCTTGGAGCAACTGTCGAACCTCATCGCCACGGTCATCATCGGTAACTTCTCGGGCGACCAGGGAACCCTCGCCATGGCGGCAGTTGGCTCCAATGTTCCGCTTACCAGTCTTATGCTCAACCTGTTTATTGGCATGTCGCTTGGCTCCAACGTGGTCATCGCCAATGCTATCGGCCGCAATGATCAGAACATGGTCAAACGCGCCGTCCATACCTCGATTTTAATGGCGCTCGTGGGCTTTGTCGTCATCGCGCTGGGTGAGATCTTTGCCGAGCCCATGCTCGCCGCGCTCAACGTTCCCGCCGAAACCATGCCGCTCGCTTCGCTCTACCTGCGCGTCTTTTTGCTTAGCATGCCCTCGATCTTGCTCTACAACTTTGAGGCCGCGATCTTCCGCTCCGTCGGCATCACTCGCATGCCGCTGCAGGCGCTTGCCGTGTCCACCGTCCTCAACATTGGCCTGGATCTCATCTTTGTCCCCGTACTCCACTGGGGCGTCGCGGGCGTCGCTATCGCCACCGCCATCGCTTACACCGTCAGCGCCGCCACGCTCTTTATCCGCCTGCTCAAGACCGACTCCGTCGTCCGCGTCACCCTACGCGACCTGGCTATCGACCCCGTCGCCCTCAAGCGCATCGTCAAGATCGGCCTGCCCGCCGGCATCCAAAGCGCCGTCTTTGCCGTCGCCAACATCATCATCCAGTCTGCCATCAACAGCCTGGGCACCGAGGTCATGGCGGCATCGAGCGCCGCCATGAGCCTGGAGTACGTGTGCTACAACCTGCTCAACAGCTTTAGCCAGGCTTGCACCACCTTTGTGGGACAAAACCACGGTGCCCGCCAGATCGACCGCTGCACCAAGACGCTCAAGGTCTGCCTGGTCGAAGGTGGTATCGTCGCGCTCACCACAATTATCGTTATTGTCGGCCTGGGGCGCGAGATCTTGTCGCTGTTCAACAGCGATCCCAATATCGTCTCGATCGGCTATATCCGCGTATGTTCGATCTTTCCGGCGTACGCCTTTAGCATGTTCTACGAAAACATGTCAGGCTACCTGCGCGGCTTTGGTATCTCGCTCACGCCCGCCCTCATCACCATGATCTGCGTCTGCGGCATCCGCTTCTATTGGGTGTTCTGCGTGTTCCCGCACTTCCGCACCTTTGCGAACATCATGATGGTCTACCCCATCAGCCTGGGCACCACGGCGTTCTTTATGGTCGTAGCGGTACTACTTTGTCACCCGGCACGCACCTATCGCGCCACCCAAGCCAAAGCGACAGCCCGCTAAACACCGCACTCAACGCCACGCCAGTCATTAATTGACAATATGCGAGCTCATATAGCCGATAAAGCGCCTCGTGGCGATGGGCATGGTGTCCCAGCTGCGCCAGGCGGCCACCACGTCGCGCGAGGGGGCATGCACGATGGGCCGCACACGAATATCGGCCCGCATGCCCTCCACAGTACGACGGTAGAGCATGCTCACGCCTAGGCCCTCCTCCACCATCGCCATGATGGTGTAGTCGTCGGTCACCTCGCTCGTCACGTGCGGCGACAGCCCATGCGCCGCAAATGCATCGAGCACCAGGCTCTGTTCGCCCTCATCCAGCAACACAAACGGCTCGGACGCCAGGTCGGCGAGTGTCACCTTTTCCTTTGCCGTCAGTGGATGCGCGGCCGGCAATAATGCTACCAACTCGTCGTGATAGACCACGCGCTTCTCGAGCCCCGCGGTAAACCCGCGTGCCGTAAAGCAAAAATCGACCACACCATCGTGCACCCACTGGGCGTTGCGCGTGTAATCGCCCTGCTTGAGGGTAAAGTGTACGCCCGGGTGCAGGGCTCCAAAGTCGCGGATTACGCGCGGCAACACGGTACGGCTCACGTTGGTAAACGTCGCAATGCGAATATCAGTCGAGGAGAGCCCCAGCAGCTCCTGGCGCTTGCCCTCGAGCTCGGCCTCGGCAGTTACGATCTGTCGCAGATACGGCAGATACTGCTTGCCGTCGCGCGTAAGCGACACACCCTGTTTTCCGCGCTCGATAAGCGTGGTACCCAGCTCGCGTTCAAGCGCCTTGACGGCCTGGCTCACCGCACTTTGCGTATAGCCCAGCTCGTCCGCCGCGCCCTTAAGACTTCCGCAGTCGACCACCATACAAACGATCTGATACCGCGATGCCATTGTGCCTCCACATCAATGCAGCCGTAAAACGTTTTGCCAGGGCTTTTTCTACCTACATTAGCATTTCTTAATCATACTGAAGATACATTCGCTTTACTACATCCACATCTGGGAGCAGAATCCTTTTTACGAAACCGTTCTGTAACAAAAGGAGTCCCATGGATCGCAAAAAAGCAATCGCGCTCTCATTTTCCGTTCCCGTAGCATGGGGCTTTTCGTACCCCCTTATGAAGATCGGCATGGACAGCATGAACGCCACGAGCATCGTTGCGCTACGCTGCATCATCGCCTTTGTTGCCTGTCTGCTGCTCTTCCACAAGCGCGCTTTCCGTATCAACCGCGACCTTATGGTTCGCGCCGCCATCATCGGCGCCATCATGGCAACCGAGCTCACCTGCATGTGCCTGGGCTCCAGCCTCACCTCTGCCTCCACTGCCGGCTTTTTGCAGAGCCTGACGGTCGTGATCGTGCCGTTTGCCAACGCCGCCCTGCTGCGTCGCGCCCCCGAGCGCAAAGTGCTCGTCGGCACCGCCATCGTCACCTGCGGCATGCTGCTGCTCTCGGGCGCCGACTTCACCAGCCTGAACCCGGGCGCGATCATCATGCTGCTCTCCGCTTTTGTCTACGCCGGCCATATCATTGTCGCCAAGCGCTTTGTCGAAGATGTCGACCCGCTGGCTCTGGGCGTTTGGCAGCTGGGCTTCGGCGGCCTGTTCTCGGGCGTCGCGGCATTCACCTTTGGCGGCTTCACACTTCCCAGCACGCCGAGCGAGATTGTCGTTGTCGTCGCGCTCGCACTCATCTGCTCTGCCTACGGCTTTATCACCCAGACGCTCGTGCAACCCCACGTGCCTGCCGAGACCACCGGCTTTGCCTTCTCGCTCGAGCCGGTCTGCTCTGCCGTCTTCTCGTTCTTCCTGGTCGGCGAGGTCCTGAGCCCCATCGCCTTCTTTGGCGCCGCCCTCATCCTCACCGGCGTCATGGTGGCAACCGTCGAGCTTCCGCGCCTCCGCGCACATGGACAGGCTCGCATGGCAGGAGCGCCCGAGCACGTCTCGTAGACCCCACTCTTCATACAGCCGCGGCATAAAGGCAACCGGTGCGCCTTTACAATAGATGCCAACAGAGCATCTGACGTAAAGGAGCCCCATGGACGCCGCGACCCGCGACCGCAACATAGCAACTTGGTTGGGCGATGCACCGCAGCCGGTACGTGACACTACGAACCAGCTGCTCGAGCGCATCGCCCTTTTGCGTGCCGAGCAGACTATCTACCCGGCACAAGACGACATCCTCAATGCCCTCGCCTACACGCC
Organism: uncultured Collinsella sp.; assembly: GCA_900548935.1. Taxonomy (GTDB): domain Bacteria; phylum Actinomycetota; class Coriobacteriia; order Coriobacteriales; family Coriobacteriaceae; genus Collinsella. The sequence continues at coordinate 242 of URMR01000117.1, read as the reverse complement.
AGCCGACCAGGTCAAGGTTGTCATCTTGGGTCAGGACCCCTATCACGGACCCAACCAGGCAATGGGGCTGTCGTTCTCGGTCCCCGCGACGCAAACCAAGTTGCCGCCGAGCCTGCGCAACATTTTTAAGGAGCTGGAGGCCGAGCTTGGCCCCGGCTGTGCCGCACACACCGACCTGACGCTGTGGGCGCGACAGGGTGTGCTGCTGCTGAACACGGTGCTGACCGTGGAGCAGGGCGCGG
>URMR01000116.1 GCA_900548935.1 uncultured Collinsella sp. | reverse complement strand
AACAACGCCAATACCCTGTGCCTGGGCGGCCGCGTTGTGGGCCCCGGCCTCGCCTGCCAGATCGTTGACGCCTTTTTGGACCACGAATTTGAGGGCGGCCGCCACGAGCGTCGCGTCAATCTCCTCAACGAGATCGACCAGACCCGTGGACTCAAGGTCGTCGACGAGGCTTAAAGACCTACAAAGCCATACGCTATAGCCAGCCCCCGCCCGGAAGAAACATCCGGACGGGGGCTCTTTAGTAGATTTCTAGGCGTTTACCAAAAATCTACTGGAATAAAAGGGCGCCGCGGATGGAGTTCCGCGGCGCCCAAGCCACACGCTAACAGCTTTAAGGAGTCAAAGCTGGTTTAGCCAAAGAAGCGCTTAATCTCGATCTCGGCGTTCTCCAAGCAGTCAGAGCCGTGGATTACGTTGGCGTTGACATCGACAGCGAAGTCGCCGCGAATGGTGCCGGGAGCAGCATCAAGCGGATTGGTAGCGCCCATAAGGGTGCGCATCTTGGAGACAGCGGAGAGACCGGAAACAACCATCTTGACGACCGGACCGCTCGTCATAAAGTCGCAGAGACCGCCAAAAAAGGGCTTGTCGGCCAGATGGGCGTAGTGCTCCTCGACGGTAGCACGCTCGAGCGTGGTCATCTCCATGCGCTCGATGACAAGGCCGCTGCGCTCAATGCGAGCAACGATCTCGCCGATCTTGCGGTCGCGCACCGCGTCGGGCTTAATCATGATGAAGGTCTTCTCGATAGCCATAGGGTAGCCTTTCAAGTAGGTTCGCGCGTGCCCAAGTCCCATTCCGGCACTCGCCTGGACTGCATCGTAACAGAGTTTTAGCTGCTGTTAAACAAAAAGCTGTTTATTGAAACGTTACAATTTATTAAAACGTTCCATATGTGTCACTTCTGTTTCGAAGCCCGATTAGAGTACCATCCGACCGCCCATCAACCGCATCGAACAGAGCAGGCGGTCGGTTGCCGCCCGCGAACGTAACCCCTTCACAACCTGCCCAAAGGTCCTACAGAAGTTCTCGACAAGCCCCTTCCCCATTGCAACAAAATACGGGCGTCCGCAGCAGCAGACGCCCGTAAAAACAAAAAACGATTTATAAATAAATGGCCAAAGCAGATTCAACTAAACCCTTACTTTGCCCCGTGGCCCATCTCGACGACCTTGGTCAGCGATCCAAGCACGCCTTCGTCGTCGACGAGTTGTGCCTGGGCACGCTGCAGCTGCACGGCAACGGCGGCAGGGGCGGTACCGCCCTCGGTCGTGCGCGCGGCGACAATCGACGGGATGTCGAGCGCCTCGGTAATGTCGCGCTCAAAGAGCGGGCTTGCCTCTTGGAACACCTCAAACGGCAGGTCCTCAAGATTGCAGCCGCGCTTCTCGCACATCAGGACCAAATGGCCCACCACGGCGTGTGCCTCGCGGAACGGCAGGCCACGCTTGGCCAGGTAATCGGCAACATCGGTGGCGGCAAGGTGTCCCACGCCGCACTCGCACGCCATGGCATCCTCGTTGACGGCCCAAGTCGAAATCATACCGGCCATAACCGACAGGCACTGCATGAGTGTATGGGCGGTATCGAGCGCGCCCTCCTTGTCCTCCTGCAAATCCTTGTTATAAGCAAGCGGCAGGCCCTTCATGGTCACGAGCAACTGCACCAGGTTGCCATAGACTCGGCCGCTCTTGCCGCGGATAAGCTCGGCAAAATCGGGGTTCTTCTTCTGCGGCATGATGGACGAGCCAGTGGAGTACGAGTCGGAAAGCGTGATAAAGCCAAATTCGGAGCTCGACCACAGCACGATCTCCTCGGAAAGACGCGACAAGTGCATCGCCATGACAGAGCCGGCGTAATGCAGGTCAAGGAGGAAATCACGGTCGGAAACCGCATCGAGCGAGTTAGGAATCACGCCCGCAAAGCCAAGTTCGGCAGCCGTCATCTGACGATCGAGCGGATAGCTCGTACCGGCAAGCGCAGCAGCGCCCAGCGGGCAGTTGTCGGCAGCATCAAAGGCGGCCTTCAGGCGTGTAAAGTCGCGCGCGAACATCCAAGAATACGCCAGCAGATGATGCGACAGCAGCACGGGCTGAGCATGCTGCATGTGCGTGTAGCCCGGCAGAATCACCTTGTCGTACTGTTTGGCCGCATCCACCAGCACATGGCGCAGCTCAAGATTGGCCTCCATGAGCTCCTTGGCCAGTGCCTTGACGCCCAGGCGTGTATCGGTCGCAACCTGGTCGTTGCGCGAACGCCCGGTATGCAGGCGCTTACCGGCCTCGCCGATACGGCGCGTCAGCTCGCTCTCGATGGACATATGAATGTCCTCATCGTTGATGTCGAAGGTGAAGTTGCCGGCATCGATATCCTGCTCGATTGCGGTCAGACCCTCGGCAATCGCCTGCTCGTCCCCGGCGCTGATAATGCCCTGGGCGGCCAGCATCTTGGCATGTGCCTTAGATCCGGCGATATCCTGCTTATAGAGATGTTTGTCGACCGGCAACGACGCGCCAAACTCCTGCGTGACCTCGGCCACGCCTGCCTCAAAACGACCGCCCCAAAGAGCCATGGAACCGTCCCCTTTCATCAAATACCAAAACAAGCGCCCAAAGCAATGCGCCATATCGCTAAAGCGATTTTCCAACCGCTAGTTTTACACACTCCCGCCGTGCGCGGGACCATGTAGCTAATTTGCAAAGAAGTGACGCACCATGCATTTGGCGCCCAACGTTTCCCTCCGGATGTTGCCCTGCGAACCATCGATCCAGGCCTTCAGGCTCATAGGGACGTCCTCGACCTTTGCAGCATCGATCTCGGGCGCGAGGGCAAGTAAAGCATGCGCAATAGCATTGAACATAATGGATACTCCTCATATATAGGCGCAGAGCCGCCAAATTGATAGAAGGAGCCCCGCCGGACAACCCCGGCGGGGCTCGGACTCAGCCGCAGTCGCGGCATCATATATGCGGGCGGAACGTAGGGGCCACCGATGTTAAGAAGCGTCAGCAAGCATAACGAAAGGTAGGGACCCCGTGCGCCCGTTATGTATCACGCGGATGGACCGCGCGGATACCAAGGAAAGGAAGACTTAAGCCTGGGCGGCAGCGGAGCTGGGACCCTGGACCTTAGCCCACGTCTTGAGCGACAGCGTATCGATCTCGATAAAGCCAGCACTGGCCTTCTCGTCAAACGTGGTGTCGCGGTCGTAGGTAGCCAGACCGTAGTCATACAGGCTAAACGGGCTCTTGCGGCCGACGACATGGCAGTTGCCCTTAAAGAACTTCAGGCGGACGGTGCCGGTCACGAACTTCTGGGTGTCGGCCATAAAGGCGTCGAGCGCGTTCTTGAGCGGGCTGTACCACTGGCCGTTGTACACGGCGGTAGCCCAATCCTGCTCGAGCTTGATCTTGGTCTTGAGCAGGTCGCCCTCGACGCAAATGTCCTCGAGCGCCTTGTGGGCGGTGATGAGCGTCAGGGCGCCGGGAACCTCGTAGCACTCGCGGCTCTTAAGGCCCACCAGGCGATCCTCGACCAGATCGAGACGGCCAAAGCCATTGTCGCCGGAGATCTTGTTGAGGGCGATAACGATCTCGGAGAGCTTCATCTTCTTGCCGTCGACGGCGACGGGCTTGCCGGCCTCAAACTCAATCTCGGTATACGTCGGGGTGTCGGGCGTGTCCTCGGGATTCTTGGTCATAACCCAGGCGTCGTCGAGCGGCTCGTTCCAGGGATCCTCCAGGTGGCCGCACTCAATGGCACGACCCCACAGGTTGTCGTCGATAGAATAGGGGTTATCGTTGGCACCCTCGGGAACCGGCACGTTGTGGGCGTGAGCATAGGCGACCTCGTCGGGACGGCACTTCAGATCCCACTCGCGAACCGGAGCGATAACCTTGAGCTCGGGGTCGAGGGCCTTGACGGCGGCCTCAAAACGGACCTGGTCGTTACCCTTGCCGGTGCAGCCGTGGGCGACGTAGGTCGCGCCAAACTCGTGAGCGACCTCGACGAGCTTCTTGGCGAGCAGCGGGCGTGACAGGGCGGAGAGCAGCGGATACTTGTTCTCGTACATGGAGTTTGCTGCAATGGCTTTGGTCAGGAACTCATCGGAGAACTCGTCGCGCAGGTCGAGCACCTGGCAATCGAGAACGCCCAGGTCGAGCGCTTTCTGCTTCTTGGCATCCAGGCCGGTCTCCTCCTGGCCCACGTTGCCGCAGACACAAACGACATCGAGATTCTTCTCGTCCTGGAGCCACTTGACACATACGGATGTATCAAGACCACCGGAATATGCGAGAACGACTTTTTCCTTGCTCATGGCTGTTTCCTTTCGCCCTTGGTAGCTAGTTAGAACATCGGTCAGTTGCAAGTCATTTCAAGGCCGAATACCGTGCAATATCAGGTTAAATAGCAAAAACCAGCACATACATGCCCTAGAAACATGCAGCAATGTCGTGCTAAAACCCAACGACCTCAAAATGACTCTGTTGAGGCAATTCGCCCCATGCGGACAGAGACGATTGTTATCGTCGTCGGGAAATTGCGCGCTGGCGTCGGATGGCATTGTCTGCAGTAGTGATGATCTTTACGAACTGCATTTGCCTCTCCTTTCACCTATCGCCGGGCGCAATTCAAATATCGCAAACGGTACCTTTTCTTCGGTAAGCGGTGCTTTCGCCGTCTCCGTTTTCGATGTTCGCTATATTACGCTAAAGCGCCCGCAGCACAAGCGACAAATTCAAATTTCTGAAAAGTTTTTTCATTAGTTTGTGAATAGTGATGCAAATACGCGCCAATCCTGCGAAAATACGGCCGACTACGAGTTGATGGTTATAACGTCTGAAACAAACTCGAAACGAAAGGCTCGCTTTTATGCAAACTTACGAATCGGACGCCAATATCGGAAACATTAAGATTCTCGCCGTCGATATGGACAAGACGTTACTGACCGACGAGCGCGTGTTACCACAGGGTCTTGATGAGCGCCTGGACAAGCTCGCCGACGCCGGCATCGTATTCTGCCCCGCCAGCGGACGTCCCGCCCCTAAGCTCGAGGAGATGTTCGAGAGCATCAAAAACCGCCTTGCTTTTTGTCCCGACAACGGAGCCTGCGTCATCTATCGCGGCAACTATATCTATAAGAGCAACATCGATGTGGCGCTGTATCAGCAGGTGCTCGCTCGTGCCTCGGAGGACCCGCGCGCCGTTCCTGTCCTGTGCTGCTACGACGAGTTCTATGTGCTCGCCCGCGACCATCAGTACCACGACGAAATCAGTGTGTACTACAACACGATCAACTATGTCGACACCTTTGAGGGCCTTGATATCGAGTCCAATAAGATCTCGGTCTTTTTCCCTGCCTACGATGCCGAGCCAGCGTTTCGCGAGGACTACAACCCGGCGTTCTCGGACCGACTCTATGTCACCAATGCGGGCCGCGAGTGGATCGACTTTATGAACCTGGGCGTCGACAAAGGCGCCGGCGTCGCGCATCTGTGCGAGCAGCTGGGCATTGATATCGCCGATGCCGCCGCCGTGGGCGACACCTACAACGACATCCCCATGCTGGAGCGCGTCGGTCACAGCTTTATCGTGGACAACGCCGAGGAGCACATGAACGCGCATGCCAAGTGGCGCATTCCGAGCAACAACGACGGGGGCGTACTGACGCTCATCGACGCCATCCTGGCGGCTCGTTAAACTCGCCGCCATGCCCGGGGCCGGCCGTTTGATTTTTGTTCGGTCAGGTCCTGGGCTCGCCCGAAGAGCACATTAAGTGCTCTTCGGCTCGTGCGGAATCTACAAAAATCAA
>URMR01000115.1 GCA_900548935.1 uncultured Collinsella sp. | reverse complement strand
GGTTATTACGCTCGGCGGTGACGGTACGCTTTTGCGTGCCGCCCGCATTCTCAACTACCGCGAGATTCCCATTTTGGGTCTTTCCTATGGTCATTTGGGGTTTTTGACGGCCGCGAGCCCCGAGGAGCGCGACATTTTGCAGGTCGTGAGCGATGCCCTGTCCGGCGAGCTCCATGTGAGCCGCCGCGCTACCATCGCCGCTGATATCGTTTCGGTGCGCGAAGACGGCACGAAGGATGTCGTGCGCACGTTTGCCCTCAACGATATGGCGCTTACGCGCGGACCCCTGTCCGATATGGTCGAATTCGACATCACGGTGTCCGGCCATCATATCGACCGCCTGCGTGGCGACGGCGTGGTTGTATCGACGGCGACTGGCTCCACCGGCTACGCGCTTTCCGCCGGCGGCCCCATCGTCAGCCCCGATTACACGGGTATGGTCTGTGTGCCCATCGCTCCGCATACCATTCAGGCTCGCGCCTTTTTGACCTCGCCGAGTGATGTCGTCGAGATCTTTATGTCCGATGATCGCCCGAGCGTGCCGGCGATTGCCATCGACGGACAGTTTATTACCTGCGATGGTACGGTCGAGAGCGTGGCTGTGCGTCGCGGTCCCGGCGATGTGCTGCTGCTGGATTACGGCCCCGAGAGCTTCTATAACTCGGTGAGTCGCGTGTTCTACGGAGTGCGTCATGATCGATGAGCTGCAGGTTTCCAACATTGCGCTCATTCGTGAGGCGACGTTGGTTCCGAGCGCGGGTCTAACTGTTCTGACCGGAGAAACCGGCGCCGGTAAGACCGCGCTGCTTTCGGCGCTTAAGCTCATTTTGGGCGAGCGCGCGGATTCGTCGACGGTGCGTGAGGGCGAGGCACTTGCCAGCGTAGAGGCGCGTCTGTTTGACGGGCCGCACGACACGGAGGGCTTCACCGTGCAGCGCAGCCTTTCTGCCGAGGGCCGCAGCCGCGTAAAAATTGACGGCCGCATCGCCAGCGTTCGCGAACTTTCGGAGCGCGTTGGCGTGATGATGGATCTATGCGGCCAACACGAACACCAGCGCCTCCTCGACCCGGCACATCATGTTGCCATGGTCGATGCCTGGGCAGGGCGCCCGGCGCTCGAGGCGCTCGAGCACTACCGTGCCTGCTTTAAGGCTTCGCGCGCGGCTGCCAAGGAGGTCCGTCGCGTCGAGGAGACCTCGCGTGCGCAAGGGAGTCGCGTCGAGGAGGCGCGCTTCGCCCTGGAGCGCATCGCCGAGGTTGACCCCAAACCGGGTGAGTATGAGGAGCTCGAGGAGCTGCTGCCGCGCTCCGAGCATGCCGAGGTGCTGGTTGCCACGGCCAATGATGCCCATGCATCGCTTGCAGCTGAAGGGGGAGCGCTCGATGCCGTGAACAGTGCCGTGGCGGAGCTCTCCCGTATGGCTACCGTCGATCGCAAGCTGGGCGACATTGCCGACGCCCTTTCGGATGCCTGCATCTCGCTCGAGGATTGCGCCAACGAGTTGCGCGCCTATCGCGATGGAGTTGCCTTCGATCCGCGCGAGTTGGCTCGTATGCGCGAGCGTTATTCCGATCTTAAAGGCCTGCTGCGTCAGTGGGGGCCCACCATGGACGATGTCTTTGCCATGCGCGACCGCTCACAAGAGCTGTTGTCGCTGGTAGACGATGGTGATGAGCTGGTCAAGAAGTCTCGCGAAGCGCTTGGCGCGGCGGAGCGCGAACTGTTCGCCGCCGCCAAGGCGCTTAAGCGTGCGCGGAATACCGCAGCTCCGCGCTTTTGCCACGAGGTTGGCCGCCAAATGGCGCGCCTGGAGATGGGCGGCGCCGAACTTGTTTGGGAGTCGCGCGATCTTCCGCGTGCCGAGTGGACGCCGGCGGGCCCTTCGAGCTACGAGCTTTTGTATCGCAGCGGTGCCGGATTGACGCCGCGCCCCCTGCGCCGCATTGCCTCGGGCGGCGAGCTGAGCCGCGTCATGCTGGCGAGCAAGGTCGTTCTCGGTAACGCGGACGGCGTGGATACGCTGGTGTTCGACGAGGTCGATGCCGGTGTCGGTGGCTCCACGGCGCGTGCGCTCGCGGGCGTGCTGGCAGATCTCGCCTCTACGCATCAGGTGATTGTCGTAACCCACTTGGCGCAGGTCGCCGTCATGGCCGACAAGCATTATGTTGTCAGCAAGGAACCAGGCGATGTTCCCCAGACGCATTTGGACGAGGTAACCGGCGAAGCGCGTACCGCCGAGATCGCCCGCATGTTGAGCGGCGATCAGTCCGAGGCAAGCCTGGCGCACGCCAAACAGATGCTCGAAGAAGCTCGAGGTTAGGCCGTATCAGCGGTGTTGGTGGGACAAAATAGACTGAATTTTTTGTCCCACTTCGCGTTTTACTCAACGACCTTATCCGGCTGGATGAGCTCCTCGTAGTAGCTGATATGCTCACGTGCGTCTTCAATCTCGGGCAGCAGGAAGTTGTAGATAACCTCGATGATCATCGTGGCGCTCATCTTAGAGAACGCAAAGTCGCCCGTGGTGAGCAGCGCCTCGTGATTCACGGTATTAAAGGTGTAATCGGCCAAGCGAGCAAGCGGAGACTTGCTGTCGCTGCTGATGACGACTACGGTTGCGCCGCAGTCGCGAGCCGCTTTTGCCATGCGATTCAGTCGGCGCGATTTGCCGGAGTTTGAGATTAGCACGATGACGTCACCCGGGCGCAACGTGAGCGCAAAGCCGATTGATGTCTCGCTAATGGTGCTCGCCATGCAGCGCAGGCCCAGCTGCGAAAACTTAAATGTCGCGTCGAGTGCGACGGCGTTGGTGTTGCCTACGGCTGCAAACTCGATAGCCCCTGCGTTCTTAAACGCGCGCACGACAGCCGCCAGCGTATCGTGGTCGATCCCGTCGATGGTCGCATTAAGCTCGCTCACCTTGGCAGCCAGGATGTTCTTGAGGCTCTGCTCCATATTGTCGAGCGAGACCTCGTCGGTCAGGCCCTCGTTGCGCTGGCTTTCCAAATCCCTCGCCAACGAAAACTGAAAGCTGCGGAAGCTGCCAAACCCAAGCTTGCGGCAGAAGCGCGAAACGGTCGCCTCGGACGTGGCAGCGGCGCGTGAGAGCTGAGCCGCCGTGAGGCGTGGAGCCTCGGACTGGTGCTCCAATATATAGTCGACAATGCGCTGTTCGGACTCGCTGTATCCCTTGTGCGTGCTAATAAGGGAGAGTGCGCTTTTGCTGCTATCGGACATGGTTGACTCCTGGTTGGCATTAAAAGCTGGCTTTTTGTGTGCCGCTCTAATATACGGGGATTGGTAAATACAAGATACACCTTGCCGTTTCAATAGTTGATGGTAAACTTTCATCGACCGTTTACGGTAATGAAAGAACCTTTCACCGGAGAAATGAGCTGTATTTCTTCTCGTACAAGCGGTGACTTGGTATCTTTCAAGTGTGGAAAAACGCGTATCGAAGCGCGTGTAGGGGAGCGCCCGCGGGCGCTGTACTCAAGAAGGAGGGACACATGGCTAAGTTTGACATCATCGCCGCCACCGGTTGCCCGACCGGTATCGCGCACACCTTCATGGCGAAGGAGGCGCTGGAGAAGGCAGCTGCCGAGCGCGGTCTGACCATTAAGGTCGAGACCCATGGCCAGGTCGGTGTCGAGAACGAGCTCACCAAGAGTGAGATCGCTGGTGCCAAGGCCGTCGTCGTCGCAGCCGATAAGGATGTCCAGGCGGAGCGTTTCGCCGGTAAGCCCATGGTTTCCGTTGGTGTTTCCAAGGCCCTGTCCGTCGAGGCTGCCGGCAAGCTGATCGATCGTGCCCTTGCCGCCAAGGGCGACGACACGGTTGCGGCTGCTGCCGATGTCGAGGATGAGGTCGAGGAGAAGGAGTCCATCGGCCACATCATCTACAAGCACCTCATGAACGGCGTCAGCCACATGCTGGTCTTCGTCGTTGCCGGTGGTGTCCTGACCGCTGTTTCGTTCCTGTGGGGCATCACGTCCTTCGATTCGACGGCTGCCGACTACAACAGCTTCGCCGCTATGCTCAAGATCATCGGCGGCATTGCCATGAACCTCATGGTTCCCGTGCTTTCCGCCTACATCGCCGAGTCCATCGGCAAGCGCCCGGCACTCGTCCCCGGCTTTGTTGCCGGTATGATCGCCATCCAGGGCCTGCCTGTTAACGCCGAGACCGGCATGATCGACGCCGGTGGCGCCGGCGTGGGCTTCGGCTTCCTGGGCGGCATTGTCGGCGGCTTCCTCGCCGGCTATGTCATCCTTCTGCTCGAGAAGGTTTTTGCCAAGCTGCCCAAGAACCTGGACGGCCTCAAGGCCATCTTCCTGTACCCGCTGTTCTCGACTGCTATCGTCGGTCTGGTCATGCTCGGCATCTCCGGCCCCATGGCTGCCATCAACACCGCCATGATGGACTTCCTTAAGGGCCTGTCCGCCTCTGGCGCCGTTGTCCTGGGTCTTGCCATTGGCTGCATGTGCGCCTTTGACATGGGCGGCCCGGTCAACAAGGCTGCTTACGTCACCGGTACCGCTATGCTCACCGAGGCTCTGGCCGCCGGTGTTGGCACCGACACTTACAACTTCGGCACCAACTTCATGGCTGCCGTCTCCGCCGCCTGCATCGTTCCGCCGCTGATCACCACCTTCGCCGTCATCGTCGGCAAGAAGTACTTCAGCCAGGAGGATCACGACGCCGGTGTCGTCAACCTCATCCTTGGTTGCACCCACATCACCGAGGGCGCCATTCCGTTCATGACCAAGAACATCTGGCCCGTCATGCCCATCATGATGCTCGGTTCCTCTATCGCTTCGATCCTGACCATTATGTTCAACGTCCACGATCCGGCGCCCCACGGTGGCTTCCTGGTCCTGCCCGTTGTCGAGAACGGTCCGCTGTGGGTCCTCGCGATCCTCATCGGCGCTGTGGTCGGTGGCATCCTGTTCGTTGCTTTCAAGAAGTATGACTTCGAGAAGAGCCAGAAGGCCGCTCCTGCCGCTCCCGCTAAGCCGGTCGAGGCCCCCAAGGCCGCTGCCGTCGAGGCTCCCAAGGCCGAGGCTGCCGACTTCGTGAAGGTCGAGAACGTTTTTGTCGCCGAGAACTTCGCTTCTCGTGACGAGGCCCTGAGCTTTGTCTCCAACCAGGCTGTCAAGGCTGGTGTCGCTGACGACGCCGATGCCGTGATGAATGCCTTCCTGGCCCGCGAGGCCGAGGGCTCCACGGGCATGATGGAGGGCTTCGCTATTCCGCATGCCAAGTCTGATGCCATTACCGATGCCGCCGTCATTGTCGTCAAGGACGACTCTGGCGTGACCGGTTGGGACACCATGGATGGCGCTCCCGTCAACGTGGCTATCGCCCTGCTCATCCCTGGTGCCCAGGCCGGCACCACGCACCTCAAGATCCTGTCCAAGGTCGCCGAGGCGCTTATGGACGAGGGCTTCCGTGCCACCGTCAAGGGTTCCACCGACGCCGCCGAGATCGCCAAGACGATCAACGCTCGCCTGGTCTAATTCCACGGTACGCGAATACCATCGCCCCCTGTAACTAAGGCGGAGGCCCTGGAGAGGGCCTTCGCCCTTTTTCTATCCCTCCCATAAGTTGCGGTGAAATAGGGACTGTTTAAACGATTCAACCCCAAATTCAGTCCTTATTTCACCGCAACTTATAAAAGGGTATAGAGGGGGCTACCTATCGAGTCTTTATCGCGAACAGTTCATCAGCCAGAATTCCGTTCGCACGATATTACTTTGGACCGACCAAGTTTCCGCAGCTTGCTCGCCGGGCGGGGCGATTAAGTTTGTCGCGAG
>URMR01000114.1 GCA_900548935.1 uncultured Collinsella sp. | reverse complement strand
GGGGAGTTTTCGAATCCGCCCGGGGGCACCAGAAGATTATGACGGCGTCGCGAGAGCGGCGCCGTTTCTGGTTTGTGGGAGCTGTCGGCGGATTCGGACCGTCGACACCCGCGTCACCAATTTCCCCGCGGGGGGAGTTTTCGAATCCGCCCGGGGGCACCAGAGGAAAATCGAGCCCGGTACCGCTACGGTGCCGGGCTCTTCTGGTTTAAAGGCATATCGTAGTTTTCGCTGCTTCGGATAAAGAAAGCGCCCGCTTGCCGGGGGAGCAAACGGGCGCCATTGAGCGAATGTGTTTGCGGCATCAGCCGCTGTGGGTAACGTCTTGATGACTAGTTAGTCGTGCTGGAGTCGCCACTCGTATCGGAACCCGAGCCAGAAATCGAAACCGTCAGCGTGATCGTGCTGTCGGTGGACTGCTTGCCAGTGGGGGAGACGCCCGTCACGGTGGCGTTTTCATTGCCACTCACGGGGCTGCCGTTCTGATCGCAGAATGCGATGTTGTAGAATCCGGCGTTGTTGAGCGCGGTGACGGCGGAGGAGATACTCTTGCCGTACAGGTTGCTCGGGACGTTTGCCTTGCCGGACTTCTTGGCGATGACGACGGTGATCGTGGCGCCGGGCTTCTGCTTACCGCTGGGGTTCCAGCTAATGACGGTCCCCTCGGTGACGGAGTCGTTCTCCTGGTAGCTCACGTCGACGCCAAAACCGGCCATGTCGAGGGCGTTGCGTGCCTGGGCCTCGGTCATGTCGGTCAGATCGGGGACGGAGGTGGTGTCGGGTCCGCTGGAGACCTTGTACGAGATGGTCGTGCCCTTCTCGACTTCCTTGCCGGCATCAGTGCCCTGCTCAAAGACCTGGCCTTCTTCGGCCTCGTTGGCCTCCTCGGTTGCTTCGCCCTTGAGTCCAACGCTTGCCAGCGCGGCCTCAGCCTGGTCCTTGGTCAGGCCGACGAGCTGCGGAACCTCAACCTTCTCGGAGGGCTTGGGGCCCTTGGAGATCACCAGGTTCACCTTGGTACCCTTGGGCTTCTTGGTGTTGCCGTTGGGGGTCTGCTCGGCAACCTTGCCCTCATCGACATCGTCGTTGTAGCTTTGGTCGATGGTTCCGACCTCAAGGCCTGCCTCTTTGATCTGCTCGATAGCGGTCTGCTGGTCCTTGTTAAGCACATCGGGCACCGTAACCTGCTCGCCCCCAAAGAGTCCGGTGGCGAAGGCCACCACAACGCCAACCACGGCGATTGCGGCGACTACGGCGGCGATAATCTTGTTCTTGTTGGACTTGGGCTGATCGACCTCGTAGGAGCCCGTAGAGCCCGAAACGGCGCTGTGGGCGTTGCTCTGGCCGCTCACGCCCGAGACGGGACGTACCATGGCGCGCGTCTGATCGGACAGCTCGCGGGTCTTGGTTGCGCCCAGGTCGCCGGCGGCGCCAATGATGCGCGTGGGCTCGGAGACGTTGACAGCGCGGCCGGACAGGTAGTTGTTGAGCACCTGGCGCAGCTCATCTGCCGTCTGGAAGCGGTTGGCCGGGTCTTTCTCCATGCACTTGAGGATGATGCGCTCCAGATCGGCATCGACACCGGAGTTGATCTGGCTCGGCGGAACCGGCAGTTCGTTTACCTGCTTGAGTGCAACCGAGATGGCGTCGTCGCCGTCAAAGGGGACGCGACCGGTGGCGCACTCGTACATCACGACGCCCAGGGAGTAGATATCCGAGGTGGGACCGAGGTCCTGACCGCGCGTTTGCTCGGGGCTTACGTAGTGGGCGGTGCCCAGTACATTGTTGTCCTGCGTGAGGTGGCTGTTCTTTGCGCGCGCGATGCCAAAGTCCATGACCTTGATGTTGCCGTCGGGCAGCACCATGATGTTTTGCGGCTTAATGTCGCGGTGGATGATCTCATGCTTGTGGGCGACCGAAAGCGCGGAGCTGATCTGCGAGCCGATCTGCGCCACCTTCTTGGGATCGAGGGCGCCGTGGCTCTTGATGCCGCTCTTAAGGTCGGTACCGCGCAGGTACTCCATGATGATGTAATAGGTATCGCCGTCCTTGCCCCAATCGTAGACGCCCACGATATAGGGGGAGGAGAGGCCGGCTGCTGCCTGGGCCTCCTGCTTAAAGCGTGCGGCAAAGGTGGCGTCGCCGGCGTACTGCGGCAGCATGATCTTGACGGCAACCGTGCGGTCGAGGACCTGATCTTGCGCGCGGAAGACGGTCGCCATGCCGCCCGTTCCCACCTTATCCTTGAGGAGGTATCTTCCCCCGAGGACCCTCTGTTCCATTCCTGCTCCTAACTAACTTATTCGCTCAACGATGTGTGTAGTACCAAATCCATGGCCGCTGGGGCCGCGTGGCGCCTTGCCGCTAGCCTGTTGGCTGCAGTGCGCCACATGCTCGTGCTTCGATCACGGGCATCACGCTCCTTGGGCGGCAAGTGCCGCGGTCAGGACGATGCCGGCGATCTTGGCCGCCTTGACTTCGTGCTTGTCGTAATCCTCCAAGGCCACCGAGATAGCGACTGTGGGTGAATCGTAAGGTGCGAAGCCGACGAACATCGAGTTGACGTTGGTGCCGCCGGTCTCGGCCGAACCGGTCTTGCCGGCGACCTTAACGCCCGGAATCTGGGCATCGGTACCGGTACCGGACTGGACAACCGCGAGCATGGCCTGCTTGACCTGCTCGGCCGTGGTGGCGCTGACGGCCTGGCCGAGCGAGCGGGACTGCGTGGTCTTGACCACGGTTCCGTCGGGGGCGAGCACCTGGGCCACGAAGAACGGGTCCATGACTACGCCGCTGTTGGCGATGGCCGCCGCTATCACGCAGTTTTGCATGACGGTGGTCTGCGGGCCTGGCGTGTGGTCCATGCCGACGGGCTGGCCGGCGCCTGCCCAGGCGGTCTCCCACTCGGTCATGAGCGAGGGGTCGGCCATGATGGAAGCCGCGGTGGTCAGGTCCTGGCCGAGCTTTTGGCCGTAGCCAAAGGCGTTGGCAAACTGTACGAGCGTGTTTGCGCCAACTTCGTTTGCCACCTGGCCGAAGACGACGTTGGAGGACACGGCAAAGGCCTGCTGCAGGCTGATGGTGCCGTAGCTCTCATTGGCATAGTTGGTGACCGGCGCGTTGCCGATATCCATGGAGCTGGGCGCCTTGTAGGTGCTCGTAAGGCTGGCGGTGCCGGTCTCGAGCGCCGCGGCAAGTGTGACGACCTTAAACGTGGAGCCCGGGGTGTAGAGCGCGTTCATGGCGCGGTCGTACATGGAGCCGTCCTCGCCACCACCCGATTGCATCAGGGCGTCGATGTTGGTGTTGTCGTAGGTGGGCGAGCTGGCGCATGCGAGGACCGCGCCGGTGCGCGGGTCCATAACCACCACGGCGCCCTTAAAGTCCTTGAGCGCCTGTTCGGCAGCCGTCTGGATGCGCGAGTCGATGGTGAGCTTGGCGGTGTTGCCCGGTTGGTTTTGGCCCGCGAGCGACGCGAGGGCGTTGTTCCAGCTAGAGTAATCCTTGGAGCCGGTGAGCGTGTCGTTCATGACGCTCTCGACACCCGCGGTGCCGTACTGCTGGCTTACATAGCCCACCACGTGAGCGGCCATGTTTCCGTTGGGGTAGGAGCGGGCGTAGGTGCCGTCTTCCTGCTGCAGTGACTCGGCCAGCGTCACGCCGTCGGACGTGATGATGGAGCCGCGCTGGATGTATTTGGAGCGCGCGATGGTGTGGTTGTTGGTCGGCATGTCCTGATAGTCCTTGGCCTTGATGACCTGGACATAGGTGAGGTTGCCGATAAGGATGGCGAACAGTGCCGTAAAGGCGAACACGGCGCGGGTCAGTCGATTGGCGAGCGCCACGCGGCCGAGTACGCCGGATTCGGGCGTGTCGAGCAGACGACGGCGCATGCGCGAGCCGGCGGAGTGGCTGCCGCGGGCATACGAAGACGAAGTGGCGAAGCGCGTGCCGGTCGGGGAGGCCGCCGAGGCGACCTGGTCGTCGGTGATGGCGGCCATGGTGCCGGTGCCGGTGAGCTCGGCCTCGCGACCGGTTGCCTCGTCACCGGCGCGCAGCAAAAGCGCGACGATGATAAAGCTTGCCAGCAGCGAGGAGCCGCCCTGGCTCATAAAGGGCAGGGTGACGCCGGTCAACGGGATTAGGCGGGTAACGCCACCAACGATTAAGAAAGCCTGGAAGCTGATAGCGGCCGTAAGACCGGTAGCGCTAAAAGCGGCAAGGTCGGACTTGGCACGGGCTGCCGTGGTGAGGCCGCGCACGGCAAAGAGCATAAACAGGATAAGAACGGCGCCGCCGCCCAAAAGGCCCATCTCCTCGCCGATAGCCGAGAAGATAAAGTCGGACTCGACGACGGGGATGTTATTGGCCATACCGTTGCCAATGCCGACGCCAACAAGGCCGCCGTCGGCCAGCGAGAAGAGGGACTGGACAATCTGGTAGCCCTGACCCTGTGCATCCTTAAAGGGATCGGCCCAGACCTGGAAACGCACCTGGACGTGCGACAGGAACTTGTAGGCGCCCACGGCCCCCACGGCCAAGAGCGCAAGGCCGATGATGACATACGAGAAGCGACCCGTGGCAACGTAGAGCATCAGCAAGAAGATGGTGTAGAACAGCAGGGCCGAGCCCAGGTCGCGTTCGAAGACAACGACGAGTAGGCAAACGCCCCAGACTGCGAACAGCGGCAGCAGCAGGCGCAGGCGCGGAATCTTAAGACCCAAGATCTTGCGGTTGGAGATAGAGAGCAGCTCGCGGTTCTCGGCCAGGTAACCGGCCAGGAACAGCACGATAAAGACCTTGGCGAACTCGCCGGGCTGAATGGTAAAGCCGGCGATGCGAATCCATAGTTTGGAGCCCGAGATCGTGGTGCCGATAAAGATGGGCAGCATCAGCAAGATGATGCCGATGATGCCAAAGGTGTACTTGTAGCGCATGACCACGTCGAGGTTTTTGATCAGCGCAAGCGTACCTACCATCAGCGCCACCGAGATAAACAGGATGACGAGCTGCGAGATGGCGAGCGTGGGCGCCAAGCGCGTCACAAACGTGATGCCAATGCCCGAAAGTACAAAGACGATGGGCAGGATGGCCGGGTCGGCGCCGGGTGCCAGAATGCGCACGGCGATATGCGCCGCGGCGAAGGCGGCAAAGAGGCCGATCGGAACGGCAAGTGTCTCAAACGAGATGGCGGCGCCTGCGGTGAGCACGTACATCGCATACAGCAGGATGACGGGGAACGCCGAGGCGATGAGCAAAAGCAGTTCGGTGTTGCGGCGACTCATAAGCGGCACTCCCTTTCTAATTCTTATCGGAGGCTTCGGCCTCGGCGGACTGTTCGGCGGTTTTCTCGGAATCCGATTCGGAGGCCGAACTCTGATCGGTGTTATTGCGGATTGTTTGCGCGTCGATCACCTGACGGGTCTGCTCCTCGTCGATCTGATGGCGGTACTTGGAGATGGTGTCCTGCGCATCGTCGATGCCCGTCTGCTGAATACCCGCCTTCAGGCGATTTTGCGTGTCTTCGGGCAGGTCGGACAGCTCGATGGAGGTCGTGCTCTCGAGCCAGTGCAGCTTAAGGCCGAGCGGCTCGCCGGGAATGCCCCGGTAGACCGCGACGGTGTTCTTGTAGGTGCCCAGGTAGTACGAGCCGGTGATGCCCGCGTAGGTCCAGATAACTGCCGCAAGCACAAAAGCGATACCCAGGACGGCGGCAATGGTGATGTTGCGGCGGCGGACGCGCTTTGCCTCGCGCATGACGCCATCGTCAACCAGGTCAACGACTACTACGGTCACGTTGTCGTGGCCGCCGGCAGCAAGCGCCGCGTCCACTA
>URMR01000113.1 GCA_900548935.1 uncultured Collinsella sp. | reverse complement strand
GTAGGCGTAGCCACGGCGGGCCAGGAACGCGAGGAGCCGCTGCTTCGCCGCCGCGAGCCTCGCGGTCGCCGCGTCGTGGGCCCCGGCGAGGTCCCTGAGCCCCTCGATCTCGGGGGACGGCACCCATACCGGGGAGATATCGTGCGACAGTATCGCCTTGGCCATCCTGGCCGCGTCGTTGCGGTCGTTCTTGGACGAGAAGTCTGCCGCCGACCTCGGGACCTTGGAGACGGCCGCGACGACGCAGTCGACGCCGAGCCCGGAGAGCTCCCTCTGCGGGGCGAAGCCGAGGTAGCCGCTCTCGTAGGCGGCGAGCGACGGGCCGGGGAAGCCCGACATCCACTCCGCGACCTCGCCCCAGGGGTTGCCGCGGAACCTCCTCGTCACGGCCTCGCCCGTCTCCGCGTCGAGCGCGCAGACGGTGGTGGACCTGAGGTGTACGTCCATTCCGAAGGCGGTAGAATATCTAGGCACGGGAGCCTCCCAACCTCGTTGCGGCGCGGCTGCGCCTCTGGCACTTCAACAACATTGTCGCAGCCCCGACCCGCGGTCACGAGCGGGGGCTCCTGTCGTTTCCGTGCCCCTGGATTGGGTCATAGTGTCTGACGTTGCCAAGACATTAGCGTCAACGAACTAGTCATTGGGTACCTAGTTATTGGGTGAAAAAAGGGGACGCTGCGGATTGGTTCCGCGGCGTCCCCTTTGCGTTGGCGTGTTACCTAGGCTTTACAGCTCGTACAGCGTGGTGAACTTGTCCTGCAGGTAGCTGCAGTAGTAGCGGGCATCGAACGCCATGCCGCACGCGCCCTTGATGAGCTCCGGCGCGTCCTTGGCGCGGCCCCACTGCCAAATGTGCTCGCCCAGCCAGGCGCGGACAGGCGCCAAATCGCCGTTCACACAGGCGCTGGTAAGGTCGACGCCGTCGCGGCACATGGCCGGCACGAACATGGCGTCGTAGGCGCTGCCCAGCGCATACGTGGGGAAGTAGCCAAACGAGCCGCCGCTCCAGTGCGTATCCTGCAGGCAGCCGCGCGTGTCGTCGGGAACGGGAATGCCCAGGTACTCGTCCATAAAGCGATTCCAAAGCGCGGGGATGTCCTTGGCTGTGGCCTTGCCGGCAAACAGCATGCGCTCAATCTGGTAGCGCACCATAATATGCAGCGGGTAGGTGAGCTCGTCGGCCTCGGTACGGATCAGCGACGGCTGCGCGATGTTCACGGCGCGGTAGAGCGTGTCCTCGTCAACGTCGCCGTAAACCTCGGGCGCGTGACGGCGCAGTACCTCGAGCAGCGGTCCCATAAAGGCGCGACTGCGACCAACGGTGTTCTCGAAAAAGCGGCTCTGGCTCTCGTGGATGCCCATGGAGGTGCCGCCCTCCAGACACGTGCGCGCATAGGCGGGGTTCACGCCCAGCTCGTACATGGTGTGCCCCGCCTCGTGGATGATGCTGTAGACGTTGGAGATACAGTCGTTCTCGTAGATGTGCGTCGCGATGCGCGCATCGCCCACCGAGAAGCCCTCGCTAAACGGATGCTCGGTAAAGGCAAGCGTGGTGTCGTCCAGGTCCAGGCCGACGAGCTTCATCAGGTCGAAGCTCATGGCGCGCTGGGCGGCCTCGGGCACGCGGGCATGCAGAAAGTCGGCAGCGGGCTGCTGGCCGCGCTCGCCGATGGCGTGCACGAGTGGCACGACCGTGGCCTTGACTTCGTCGCAAAACGCGTCGAAGCTCTTGGCAGAAAGGCCGCGCTCGTACTGGTCGAGCCAAACATCGTATGGGTCGCGCTTGGGGTCCATGAGCTCGGCCTGATGCTTGAGCTGGCAGACGATCTTGTCCACATAGGGTTCAAAGCTCGCCCAGTCGTTGGCTGCTTTGGCTTTGTGCCACACGGCATCGGCCTCGCAGGTAAGCCTGGTCCAGGCTTCGGCTTCTTCGGTGGGAATGGCGCTTGCCTCGCGCTGGTCGCGGCCGAGCACGCGAATTTCGTCGAGCAGCTGCGGGTCGTCGATCTTGCCGTCGGCGACCGTCTCACGCGCGAGAGAGCGCACGAGCTCAACGGACTTTTTGCTGGTCAGGAGCTTGTGATGTTCGCCGGCAAGGGTGCCCATAGCATCGGCGCGCGCTGCGGCGCCGTTGGCGGGGGCAATGGTCGCGCCGTCAAACTCGGCAATCTTGAGCAGGTACTCGCGGGTCCACAGCTTGCCCTCGAACTTGCGGAGCTTCTTGATGCCCTTGCCCGCCTTGGCGTTCTTAGAGGCCTTGGCCACGGCGGCTTTGGCCTTCTTGTCGAGTTTCTTTCCCATACCATATCCTTGATCTCGCGAGCCGTGCACCACGGGTGGGCGCACGGCCAGTTTGCACAGCTACCCGCCTTGTACCCAGTGCGAACAAAACGGAACGCGGCGATATGCTCGCAGAATGTGTTATCCTATAGCCCAATGCGTTGACGGAGAGGGTTTTGCCCGTCGCGTCGCCGGCAAGAGAGGGAAGGTCATGGGCTGCAAGCCTTCCTGCGGTGGCAAGGGCCAAGCGTTCACTCCCGAGCAGCGACCTCAACGGGCACGCGGCCAGCGGCGGCGAAGCCCCAGTAGGGAAGCCGTGAGCCTCGCGACAAGGGGCAAAGAGTGGGCGCGGCGGGCCAGACATCCGCTGGGTCAAACAAGGTGGTACCGCGGAATTCAACCGTCCTTGGGCAATGCACATGCCCGAGGGCGGTTTTTTGTTACCGAACCGGGCCGCGTTTTCGCAACGTCAGACGGCGGCAGCCGCCTCGGCAAGCGGGGAGCGCGAGAGACGAAAGGGAAGACATGAGTCTGATTGATGATCTGGTCAAACTCGAGGAAGAGGCCAAGGAGCTCGTCGCAGGCGCCGATGACGCCGCAAAGCTCGAGGCCGCGCGCGTTGAGCTGCTCGGCCGCAAGGGCCGCATCACTGGCCTGATGCGTATGATGGGCAAGCTCGCCCCCGAGGATCGTCCCATGATGGGCAAGCGTGCCAACGAGATGCGCCAACTGATCGAGGGCATGCTCGACGAGCGCACCACCGAGATGAAGGCCGCCGCCCTCAAGCACACTCTCGAGCACGAGGCCGTCGACATTACCCTGCCGGGTATCCGTCCGCAGATCGGTCACCAGCACCTGATCAAGCAGATCATCGAGGAGGCCGAGAACATCTTCTGCGGCATCGGCTACACCGTCGAGTCCGGTCCCATGGTCGATACTTCCTACTACAACTTCACTGCGCTCAACGCCCCCATGGATCACCCGAGCCGCTCGGCCCGCGATACCTTCTACGTGGTCGACAACAACCCCGGCAGCGTTGCACACCCCGAGGCTCACGCCCATGGCGAGTCCGACGTACTGCTGCGCACCCAGACTTCGGGCGTGCAGATCCACACTATGGAGTCGCAAAAGCCGCCCATCTACATGATCTGCCCGGGTACCGTCTACCGTCCCGACACGGCCGATGCCTGCCACCTGCCGCAGTTCAACCAGATCGAGGGCCTGGTCGTCGACGAGGGCATTACCTTTGGCGATCTTAAGGGCACGCTCGACTACTTTGTTAAGTGCATGTTTGGCGAGGACCGCAAGACGCGCTACCGCCCGCACTTCTTCCCCTTCACCGAGCCGAGCTGCGAGGTGGACGTGAGCTGCCACGTGTGCGGCGGCAAGGGCTGCAACTTCTGCAAGCACAGCGGCTGGATCGAGATCTTGGGCTGCGGCATGGTCGACCCCAACGTCCTGATCAACTGCGGCATCGACCCCGAGAAGTACACCGGCTTCGCCTTTGGTATTGGCGCCGAGCGCGTCGCGGCACTGCGCTACGACCTGCCCGACCTCAGAACTCTCATGACTGGCGATATGCGCTTCTTGAATCAGTTCTAGGCTGCGGCTTGCCCAAGCACGGCACCTCGGCGCTCATTCGTCGCTTGCGTACCAAAGTACGCGGCGCTCCTCTTTCGGGCCGATCTGCCGCACTTGGACAACCCTCGCTTTGTAAGGAATGTTCACAAAGTTGAAGTTTCCACCTGCATCTCTTCGCAGGCTTTCAGTATGAAAGGAGAGCTAGATGCGTGTTTCTTACGACTGGCTCAAGACCATGATCGATATTCCGGAGGATCCCAAGACCCTTTCGGACGAATATATCCGTACCGGCACCGAGGTCGAGGCGATCGACACCGTGGGCGAGTCCTTCGACCACGTGGTGACCGCCAAGGTGCTCACCAAGATCCCGCACCCCGATAGCGACCACATGTATGTGTGCTCGGTCGACGTGGGCGACAAGAATCTCGACGCCGACGGCAACCCCGCCCCGCTGCAGATCGTTTGCGGTGCGCAGAACTTCGAGGCTGGCGACCACATCGTCACGGCAATGATCGGCGCTGTGCTTCCCGGCGACGTCAAGATCAAGAAGAGCAAGCTTCGCGGCGTCGTGTCCATGGGCATGAACTGCTCTGCGCGTGAGCTCGGCCTGGGCGGCGACCACTCCGGCATCATGATCCTGCCCGAGGATACGCCCTGCGGCATGCCGTTTGCCGAGTACGTGGGCTCGAGCGACACCGTGCTCGACTGCGAGATCACGCCCAACCGTCCCGACTGCCTGTCCATGATCGGCATGGCCCGCGAGACCGGCGCCATTTTCGACCGCGATTTCCACGTTGAGCTGCCTGCCATCAAGGCCGAGACCGGCCGCGCGACCGACGACGAGCTTTCGGTCGAGATTGCCGACGAGGGCCTGTGCGACCGCTATGTCGCCCGCATCGTGCGCAACGTGAAGGTCGGCCCCTCGCCCGACTGGATGGTCAAGCGTCTCAACGCCCTGGGCGTGCGTCCGCACAACAACATCGTCGACATCACCAACTATGTGATGATGCTCACCGGTCAGCCGCTGCACGCCTTTGACCTGGACACCTTTGCCGAGCGCGAGGGCAGGCGTCGCGTGGTGGTTCGCGCCGCCCAGCAGGACGAGAAGTTTACGACGCTCGATGGCGAGGAGCGCACGCTCGACGCCGGCATGGGCCTTATCACCGACGGCGAGCGTCCCGTGGCACTGGCTGGCGTTATGGGCGGCATGGATTCCGAGATCGAGGACGATACCGTCGACGTGATGGTCGAGAGCGCCTGCTTCAACGCCGGTCGCACCTCGCACACCAGCCGCGACCTGTCGCTGATCTCCGACGCCTCCATTCGCTTTGAGCGCCAGGTCGACGAGACCGGCTGCGTAGATGTCGCCAACGTTACCTGCGCGCTCATCGAGGAGATCGCCGACGGCGAGGTCGCTCCCGGCTACGTCGACGTTTTCCCCGCGCCCAAGACCATCGATAGCATCAAGCTGCGCTTGGCCCGCGTGCATGCCATCTGCGGCGCCGACATCGAGCCCGACTTTATCGAGCGCTCGCTCACCCGCCTGGGCTGCACCGTCGAGCGCGACGGCGAGGACTTTATGGTCACCCCGCCGAGCTTCCGCCCCGACCTGCCGCGCGAGATCGATCTGATCGAGGAGGTCCTGCGCCTATGGGGCATGGGCCGCGTGACGGCGACCATCCCGGCTGCCAAGAACCACATCGGCGGCCTGACCCGCGAGCAGAAGCTCACCCGTAAGGTCGGCGAGATCCTGCGCGCCTGCGGCCTCAACGAGACCACGACTTTTGGCTTTGCCGCCCCGGGCGACCTGGAGAAGATCGGCATGTCCACCGAGGGCCGCGGTTGCCCCGTGGTGCTCATGAACCCGTTGGTCGCCGAGCAGACCGAGATGCGTCGCTCGCTGCTTCCGGGCTTGCTGCAGTCCGTGGCCTACAACGAGGCCCACGGTACGCCCAACGTGCATCTGTACGAGGTCGGCAGCCTGTTCCACGGTCGCGAGAACGCCAGTCTGCCCAAGGAGAC
>URMR01000112.1 GCA_900548935.1 uncultured Collinsella sp. | reverse complement strand
CACCATGCTCATGCGCGGTAAGGACAGCCGTCCTCGCGAGTACTTCGCCAGCCGAGGTATGGGCGGCGACGTCTGCCGCCGCTACTGCCTGGGCTTTGCGCCGGGCCGCAACGCGCTGGTGTCGCATCTGTCGCAGGCGGGCTTTACCCCGCAGGAGATGATCGACGCCAACGTGGCCGTGAGCCGTGGGCGCGGGCAGCTTGCCGACCGTTTTTACGACCGTGTGATGTTTCCCATCTTTGACGAGCAGGGTCATAACATCGCCTTTGGCGGGCGCATTATGGGCGATGGCCAGCCTAAATACCTCAACACCGCCGAGACGAGCGTGTTCCATAAAAAGCGAAACCTCTATGGCTTTAACCTGGCCAAGGAGTTTATCGTCGCGCAGGACACCGCTATCGTGGTGGAGGGTTATACCGACTGTATCGCCTGCTGGGAGGCGGGGATCAAAAACGTCGTCGCCACGCTGGGCACGGCGCTGACGGAACATCATGTAAAGACGCTCACCCGTTTTGCCAAGCGCATTGTATATATGTTCGATGGCGACGCCGCCGGTCAAAAGGCCGCGCGCCGCGCGATTCAGTTTATCGAGCAGGATTCGATGGACCTGCGCTGCGTGGTACTTCCCGACGGCAACGACCCCATGGAGTTCATCACCGCGCATGGTGGCGAGGCGCTGCAGGCGCGCATCGATGCCGCCGAGCCCCTCATGGACTTTGTGTACCGCTCACTGCAGGAGTCGAGCGACATTACCACGCCGGGCGGTCGTGCCAAAGCGCTCGAGGATGCGCTGACGCTTATCTATCCGCTGCGCGATAGCTACATGATCGATACGTACTTTATCCAGATTGCCGACCTGCTGGGTTTGGATCTGGGGACGGTGCGCTCGAGCTCGGGCCGTGTGTTTCGCGATGTTGCCAAACGCGAGGACGCCGAGCGTCGTCGCGAGCAGAACTACGAGCGCCAGCGGGCGCAGGCCGAGCGTGCAGGCAGCGCGGGCGGTCGGGCGTCTGGTTCGCAGGGGGCGTCTCGCGGTGCTTGGGCGTCGGGGGCGACGCCGCCGGTGTCCACGCCGGTCGAGGAAGAACCGTACGACTATGTTCCGCTCGAGGCCTACGGGGCTGCGCCGGTCGAGGTCGTCGATGACATGCCGCCAATCGATGTGCCGGTTGGGTTGGATGGCGCGGCGCCGGTGGCCGATGCAACGGACGCGTCTGCGTCACCGACGATGCCGATCGTGCTGACCGACCTGGAGCGAAAGTCTTTGGCGGGGGAGCGCGAGCTGCTGACGATGCTCACGAGCTACCCCGACTTGTTCCGCACGTATGCCGACCGCATCTGCTCCATCGAGTGGGTCGATTCGCGTCATGAGGCGATCGCTTGGGCCGTTCTCGCAACACCGGAAGGTGCCGGACCCGCTGAGGTCATGGATGCGGCTCGTGCCGTTTGCGAGGATGCGGCTTCTCTTGTGAGCGCCGGTACCATTGGCGTGACCAGCGAGCACCCAACCGAGACGAACATCGTGTTTATGCTCGATACCCTCGAGCTCTACACCATCAAGCGCCGCATGCGTGCCGCACAGGCCAAGCTGCGCCAGGACCGTTCGCTCGATGATGAGGCCCGTCGCGCGCTGACCGTTCAGGCCGCGCAGGATTCGCAGCGTCAACGCGAACTGCAAAAGTCGATCGGCGGTGTGGCGGACCCGTTCCGTTTGATCGGTCTGGAGGCCGCAGGCACCGAACAAGCCTAGATGTTGTGGTCAACCAGCGTATTTGCGCCTATATCCAGTCTGAATTTTGGGTATAGACGTCAATGTGTGTGCTAAAGTAATGAGTCCTGTGGACTATGAAGGGAGAATCTGTGCCAAAAAAGAGTGAGAGCACGGGTACTGGGCTGGAATCCTACGTTGCAAAGCTCATGGGCAACGGCTCAAACAGGACTTCGGTAACCGAGGACGAGATTCAGGTCGCCCTGAAGGATATCGATGTGTCTGACGAGCAGCTCAACGCGGTGTATTCCGCGCTGCGCAACAGCGGCATCCAGATTATCTCCGCGAGCGGAAACGACGACGCCCCCATGGACGTCGACGATGACGATAACGATAGCAATACCGACGATTTCGATGACGACGAGCACGATTCTGGCTCGCTCGACGATCACGAGCTTAAGATGGCCCGTCAGGCCGACGCCGAGATGGGTTCTTCTAAGAACAAGAAGAAGCGCACCGTGCGCACGTCCCGTTCGCGCTCGCGCGTGCGCGGTATCGATGCCTCCACGGTAATGCTGACCGGCGACCCGGTTCGTATGTACCTTAAGGAGATCGGCAAGGTCGACCTGCTGACCGCTTCCGAAGAGGTCGATCTGGCCATGAAGATCGAGGCCGGTCTCGAGGCCACCGAGAAGCTCGAGGCCGCCGAGGCGGGCGAGATCGAGCTCACCCGCGCCGAGATGCGTCGCCTGACCCGAATCGAGAACGTGGGTCTCGAGGCCAAGCAGGCGCTCATCAGCGCCAACCTGCGTCTGGTCGTTTCCATCGCCAAGCGCTACGTCGGTCGCGGCATGTTGTTCCTGGACCTGATCCAGGAGGGCAACCTCGGTCTGATCCGCGCCGTCGAGAAGTTCGACTACCAGAAGGGCTTTAAGTTCTCCACGTACGCCACGTGGTGGATCCGTCAGGCCATCACGCGTGCTATCGCCGACCAGGCCCGTACCATCCGTATTCCCGTGCACATGGTCGAGACCATCAACAAACTCGTCCGCGTGCAGCGCCAGCTTCTCCAGGACCTGGGTCGCGACCCGACCCCCGAGGAGATCGGTGCCGAGATGGACATGAGTGCCGACCGCGTCCGCGAGATCCAGAAGATTTCGCAGGAGCCCGTGTCGCTCGAGACCCCTATCGGCGAGGAAGAGGATTCCCAGCTGGGCGACTTTATCGAGGACTCCCAGGCTATCGTTCCGCCCGATGCCGCCAGCTTCTCCATGCTGCAGGAGCAGCTCACCCAGGTGCTCGATTCGCTTGCCGATCGTGAGCGCAAGGTTATCGAGCTGCGCTTTGGCCTTGTCGACGGACATCCCCGTACGCTCGAGGAAGTCGGCCGCGAGTTTGGCGTCACGCGCGAGCGTATCCGCCAGATCGAGTCCAAGACCCTGGCCAAGCTCCGCCACCCCAGCCGCAGTAGCAAGCTGAAGGACTATATTGAGTCTTAACCTCGCAAGCAAGAAGCGCCCTCAAGCACATCCGTTTGGGGGCGCTTTCATGTAGTCATTGGGGACGTCCCCAATGACTAGTCGGAAAAATTCTCAAAAAAGTTCTTGCCCTAAGCTGATTCGTCCGTATAATAATCTTCGTTGCTTGAGAGCACGCACCTATTCCTCGGTAGCTCAATGGTAGAGCACGCGGCTGTTAACCGCGCTGTTGTAGGTTCGAGTCCTACCCGGGGAGCCAGGTTGTAAAACCCGTCGCTTATGCGGCGGGTTTTTTCATGCCGCGATCGCCTGGCGCGAACGTTGCCATATCAACATTTCGTGTCGAGGATGTAATCCCGTGACCCACCACCTCAACATGGCGCGGTCGTTGTAGAATATTGCAATGATTGCTCCCACGAGATGGTGCCGCGAGCACCAGATAAGGAGATTCTTGTGTCTGAGACCATTAACGGCAGCCTGAGCGTCTCGAACGACGTTATTGCCGATATTGCCGGTTATGCCGCGATGACGTGCTATGGCGTCGTCGGTATGGCCGAACAGCTCCAGGGCGCCGAGAGCGTACGCCTGCTTGCCGGTCAGCGCCTTCGCAAGGGCGTGCTTGTCTCCGCCGACGAGAACGGCCTTACGGTCGATCTTCACGTCGTGCTCGAGAACGGCGTCAACATGAAGTCCGTCTGCCACAATCTTTCGAGCTCCGTTGCCTTCACTCTGCAGGAGATCGCCCAGATCGATCCCGCCAGCCTTAAGATCGGCATCCACATCGACGCGCTCAAGAGCCGTCTGAACTAGCATCCGAAAACGGAGATTCAAATACCCATGATTGCAAAGACCATTCGCACCTGTTTTCCGATCGCTGCGGCTGCTGTTTCCGACAAGGCCGAGGAGATCAACAAGCTCAACGTCTTCCCCGTACCCGACGGCGACACCGGCACCAACATGTCGCTCACGCTCGCCTCGGTGACCAAGGAGCTTTCCGCCCTTCCCGCTGATGCCGACATGGAGGCCATCGCCGGCGCCATCACCCACGGCTCCCTCATGGGTGCCCGCGGCAACTCCGGCGTCATCACCTCGCAGATTCTGCGTGGCGTGGCCGAGGGTCTCGTCTCTGCCGACGAGCCCATTACGTCTGCCAACATCGCCTTCGCCTTCCGTCGCGCCGTCAAGGTTGCCTTCCAGGCTGTCCGCAAGCCCATCGAGGGCACGATCCTCACGGTCCTGCGCGATGTTTCGACCAAGGCCGATGAGTGCGAGAAGAAGAAGTTCTCGGCCGAGGACGCTCTCGATGCCATCGTCGTCGAGGCCTATCAGTCCGTCGCCCGCACGCCCGACCTGCTGCCCGTTCTGAAAGAGAACGGCGTAGTCGACTCCGGCGCCTTTGGCTTTGCCATCTTCTTGGAGAACTTTGTTGCCGCCGCTCTTGGCCGCAGCACCGTAGTCGAGGATTTCTCCGCCACGTTTGATTCCGCCGGCTCTGCCCGCGACGCGGCCCTTGGTCGCGTTGAGATCGAGGCCAACGACGACTGGGAGGGCTCGGAGTTCCGCTACTGCAACGAGTTCCTCTTTAAGGCCGACGCTCCTTTTGACGAGGACGAGTGCCTTAAGTTCCTGGGCTCCATGGGCGACTGCGAGCTGCTTGTGGGTGCCTACCCCGACTACAAGATTCACGTGCACTCCAACACCCCCAACTTGGTGCTCGAGCACATGCTGCAGCTTGGCCAGATCTACGAGGTCTTTATCCACAACATGGAGATGGAGGCCCACGACCGTACCGCCAAGATTCATGAGGACCAGGAGAAGGCTGCCGAGCCCGCCAAGGCGCTGGGCTTTGTCGCCGTTGCCGCTGGTTCGGGCGAGGCCGACATCCTCAAGTCCCTCGGCGTTGACGTGATCGTCTCGGGTGGCCAGACCATGAACCCCTCGACCGCCGACCTGCTGGGCGCGGTGGACCAGGTCAACGCGACCTCGGTCGTCATCCTGCCCAATAACGGCAACATCCGTATGGCTGCCGAGGCTGCCGCTTCTGCCTGCACCGACAAGAAGGTTGCCGTCGTTCCCACCAAGACCGTCCCGCAGGCGTTCTCCGCGCTGTTCGCAGTCCTGCCCGATTCCGAGCTCGAGGACGCCGTTGCCGTCATGGTCGACGCCATCAGCGAGGTTCGCGATGGCGAGGTCACCCGTGCCGTGCGCGATTCCAGCGCCTCTGACGGCTCTCCGATTCACTCCGGTGACGTCATGGGTATCATTGCTGGCTCCATCGACGTGGTCGGCTCCGATGTGAAGCAGGTCACGCTCGACTGCATTAACCGCATGCAGGAGGAAGAGGAGGGCGACGCGCTGACGATTCTGGCCGGCGAGGAGCTGTCCGATGAGGCCTTCCAGGAGATCGTCGACGCCATCGAGGAGGCTCAGCCCGACCTGGAGATTGATGCTCATCGTGGCGAGCAGCCGCTCTATCCCGTGATCTTCTCGATCGAGTAGGCATCTGCCCATGTCCGAGCTGTGCTCCGTGCCGCGCGTCTCGGAGCGCTTTGCCCAGAGCAATGCGCTCGACGAGGATATCGCGCGACTCAAATATGTTTCGGGTAAACGTGAGGAGGCCCTTCGCCGTCTGGGAATTCGGACGGTGGGGGACCTCCTTCTCCATATCCCTCACCGATATCTCGACTTCACGCGCTCCTGGTCCAT
>URMR01000111.1 GCA_900548935.1 uncultured Collinsella sp. | reverse complement strand
CTTCTTCCTCACTGGGGTACGGATTCTCGCGGAAGAGGGCCAGCGCGTTCATGATAAAGCCCGGGTTGCAGAAGCCGCACTGCTCTGCACCCTGATCCGCGATAAAGCCGCCGAACTCCGCTGCTTCTTCCTGCAGGCCTTCCAGTGTGGTAATGCTGTGGCCGCTGGCACGCGCTGCCAGTACCGAACAGGACAGCACCGGTTTCTCGTCCAGAAACACCGTGCACAGACCGCAGTTGGTGGTCTCGCAGGCGCAGCGCACCGACGTGCAGCCCTGCTCGCGCAGCAGCGCAAAGAGCATGGTATCGGGGGCAATCTGAACCTTGACCTTGCGGCCGTTGAGCGTAAAGGAAAGATCGATGAGTTTGGCAGCCATTAGCGCACCTCGCTAGAATCGACGCCGGGCACGCGGCGGCAGGAATACTCGTCCGTGGCAAACTTAGGAATCTGCACGCCCTCGAGCTCGTGGGCAAGCGCGGCCGAAAGCTCGATGCCGGCGGCGCGGCGCACGGCCTGAATCGCCAGCGGGGCCGAGATGCGACGGCGGTAGTCAGCCGAGCCCCACATGTTGGTGCCGTAGCTCAGGGCACGCACGGATGCGGCAAGGGCGCGCAGCTCGTCCTCGGAAGGCTGCTCGACGGTAAGGCCACATGCCTCACCCTGCAGCAGGGTCGCGCGCAGCGGGCGGGCGCCCACGGTGACATGCCAGCTGTTGTCCCACCAGGCGGCGGTGACGTTTAAGGAGGGGAAGTCGGTGGCGGCCTTGCGCACGGCCTCGTAGCTTGCGCGATAGTCGTGCTTAACGACCACGACGTACTCGATCACGTCGCGCACGTAGCCCATGTCCACGAACTCGGCGAGCGGCACGCGGCCGGCGCCCGTCAGCTCAACATAGGAATCGAGCGCGAGGAAGGCGGAGAGCACGTCCGAGAAACCAAAGCGACCGTAGATGCTGCCGCCCACCGTGGCGGTATTACGCAGCTGCACGCCCACGATATCGTGGACGGCGAACTCAAAGACATGGTTGACAAGCGCGTTGAGCTCGGCATGACGCTCGAGCTGGTGCAGGGTACACATGGCACCGATGCGAAACTCGGTCTCGGTCTCCTCGATCTGATCGAGTCCGCAGGCCGAAAGGTCAATCGCCGTCGCCACGCGACGCGAACCCAGGCGCATCCAGATGCCGCCGCCCACAATCTTGTTGTTGCGGTTCTTCTGTAAGAGCTCATAGGCTTCGGCCGCGCTTCCAACACGGACGTAGGTACCGAACTTGAGCACGTTCTCCCCCATCTCTTTACTTGTCCAGTACCCCTAAGTGTACCAAACGAGGGCGCACAGCCCTCGCCACCATAGAAAAAGGCTCCCAGCCGGATAGCTGGGAGCCTCATCACATGCTATGTCGAGCGAAGATTTAGCAGACGCCCTGAGCGAGCATAGCGTCGGCGACCTTCAGGAAGCCGGCGATGTTGGCGCCCATGACAAAGTTGCCCTCCTGGCCATACTCCTTGGCGGTGTCGTCCACGTTATGGAACATGCCGCGCATGAGCTGCTCGAGCTTGCCGTCGACCTCCTCGAAGGTCCAGGACAAGTGCTCGGCGTTCTGGCTCATCTCCAGGCCGGACACGAGCACGCCACCGGCGTTGGCAGCCTTACCAGGCATAAAGGCAACGCCGTTCTCCTGGAAGTAGGTCGTGGCCTCGATGGTCGTGGGCATGTTCGCGCCCTCGCCGACCACCTTGCATCCGTTGGCGACGAGCGCCTGGGCGTCCTCGAGCAGCAGCGTGTTCTCGCGAGCGCAGGGCAGCGCGATGTCGCAAGGCAGCTGCCAAACGCCACGGCCGTCGCCCTCGTGCCACACGGCGTTGGGCTTCTCGTCAACGTACATGGCGAGCGTGACGCCCTTGTCGTGGCCGGAGCGCTTCTTATTGTAGACGTGCTCGAGCACGGTGTAGTCGATGCCGTCGGGATCCTCGACCCAGCCGTGAGTATCGGAGCAGGCGAGCACCTTGCCGCCGAGCTGGGCGACCTTCTGAACCGCGTAGATGGCGACGTTGCCGGAGCCATGAACGACGACGTTCTTGCCCTCGAAGGAGTCGCCGCGGCTCTTGAGGTACTCGTCCACAAAGTAGGCCAGGCCGTAGCCGGTGGCCTCGGTACGGGCGAGCGAGCCGCCAAAGGAGAGGCCCTTGCCGGTGAGGACGCCGGTCCACTCGTTGGTCAGGCGCTTGTACTGACCGAACAGGTAGGCAACCTCGCGGCCGCCAACGCCCAGGTCGCCGGCGGGAACGTCGGTGTTGGGACCGATGTGGCGATAGAGCTCGGTCATGAAGGACTGGCAGAAGTGCATGATCTCGTTGTTGGACTTGCCCTTGGGGTCAAAGTCGGAGCCGCCCTTGCCGCCGCCCATAGGAAGGGTGGTCAGGCTGTTCTTAAGGATCTGCTCCAGGCCCAGGAACTTGAGCATACCCAGGGTAACCGTCGGGTTAAAGCGCAGGCCGCCCTTGTAGGGTCCAATGGCAGAGTTGAACTCGACGCGATAGCCGCGGTTGACCTGAACCTTGCCCTGGTCGTCGACCCAGGGAACACGGAACATGACGATGCGCTCGGGCTCGACGAGGCGCTCCAGCAGGGCGGCCTCCTCGTACTCGGGGTGGGCGTCGAGCGCCGGCTGGATGGTGCCGAGGATCTCGGTCGCGGCCTGGATGAACTCAGGCTGCTCGGGATAGCGGGCCTTGAGCTCTTCGAGAACTTTCTGCGTGTAGCTCATGCTTCCTCCAATGATGGGAAACGAAAATGTTGGTCGCGACACCCTATGCGCCGCGAACTTTATCGAGTATGGATAATATCGCACTGTTGCGGGAAAGTTTCGCATAAGCCGACGAGCAGATGTTTCATTTTGATTACGATGCAGGTAGAAGCGTTTTTGAGTGCCTGACGTGCGAAACCTGTGTTTCAAACCTGTTTCGTCCACGTGTTCCAAACTAACACAAAGGTGCCTGTCCCCAATGTGGTGGTTTTGGTGGCTAGAGGACGAGCTGATGGTAGTCGGCGGGGGTTATGCGGCCTTCGGTGGCAGCGCGGAAGGCCGCGAGCGCATCGCCCGAGAACGGCATGGCCCAGCACAGCCCGCAGCCGGCGGTAATGGAGCCGGGCAGTGGCATGATGCGCCCGGGCACACCGGCGGCAAGACACAGCTGTTCGCATTCCATCACATCGAAGGTGCTGTCGAACGACACAATGATTTTGCGTTCGTGGTCGAGGGCATCACCGGACGGGCCTTCGCGGTGTGCCTCACGATACGCCGCGGCGGCCGCTTCCTCTTCGGCAGTATGTCCACAGCCGCCGCAGCCGCAGGTACAGGGCTCGGAACCATCGCAAGTGCAAGGCTCTCCCGTGTCGGGACAGATATCGTGAGACATGGCAACTCCAATCGTCTAGGCGAGTAACTCGGCCGCCGCAAACTCCTCGGGCGTATTGACGTTCTCGAAGCAGAGCGTTGAGCCCGCGGCCTTAACGATCTGCGGCTCATCCATATATCCAGCGTTCACCCGATCGATTAGGCAGCGAATGCGCTGGCGGTCACCGGCAAGCAGCTCACAAGCGATCGGCGCGCAGGCCTCGCGACGCCAGACGGCGCACAGCGGCTCAATCCCCCGCTCCTCGCGCGGCACGCACACGTCGAGCGCCTCGGCCTCGACACGATCGGCAAGCGCGCCGATGAGTTCCGGCGAGACAAACGGCATATCACAGGCGACGATAGCCGTATGAGGAAGCCGAGCCGCAGCCAGCGAGCTCGCGATGCCGCGCATGGCGCCCACCGGCCCCTCAAGGTCCGACACTATTCGCGGTACCAGGCCGCCAAACGCGCGCTCCTCAAGGTAGGCAAGCTCGCTGGGACGCGACGTCGTCACGACCAACTCGCCGGCAACTGGCGCCAGCCGACCCAGCACGCGCTCGATGAGCGGTTCGCCGCAAAACGTCATGCGCGCCTTATCGCGGCCCATGCGTGAGGACAGCCCACCCGCTTGGACGACACAAGAAAGATCGGCACGTCTTACGGTAGTCATACGGCAAAACACCTCCATCGGCATGCTCGAAACCCGACACACGAAGCCAGATACCGTCGCCGATAAAGCGGGCGGCACGGCAAACCCACGCAAAAACAAAACAGCGCCTTTGCGGCACGCAGCAAGACCGCGAGCACAAAAGCGCTGGTAGCGTATGGCGGGAACGTATGTGAATCGAACACATCCAAGACGTTTTGCACGCCTCGCAACGGTTTTGAGGACCGCGGAGCCCACCGGAGCCCATCCGTTCCCAAGTGCGGCGGTATTTTACCAAACCGAAACGGCTCCATCCCAAAAAGACGAACAAGAAATTGCGGTGGAATAGTTCCTGTATTTGCTGCCAAAGCCTCCAAATAGGAACTATTTCACCGCAACTGAGGAGGCGGGAGCGAGTGACCGACCTAGCGCAGGGAGCGCAGGCCGCCGGCATCCTTGTCGAGCACCGTAAAGCGCACGGCATCCAGGTGCTCCAAGATGCTGATGGCGCGCTTACGCGACACACCCAGGGCCTCGCGCAGCACGCTCGTGGTGGCAGCGCCGCCGGCTGCCTCAATGGCGGCGGCGACAAGCTCACGCGCATGGGCCTCGGCGGCAGCAGACAGGGCAACGTCGCGCTCGACCTTAACGATCGAGCGGTTGAGCGAAAGCTCGCGCAGGGCACGCGTCATGGTGTCGCGGCCGAGCTGCAGCTGTTCGCCCACCTCGGGAAGCGCCGGTGCATCCAGGCCGGCCTCGTCAAGCAGCGCGACGATCTGCTCGCAAGCCTCTCGCACCACGCGTGCCGCCGCGGCGGCCGAGTGCGGGTCGAACACCTCGGCGCCCTCGGCGGCGCACACGCCACGCGAGCAGCCCTCGGCAATCAGAGCCGCGGCAACGCCTTCATCAGCGGCAGGCCACGCTGCATGGGCAACGGCGCCGGGCGTAAAGCCCGTCTCCTTGGGAGCCGCCGCGTGCATGGCTGACAGGGTCGCCGCCAGTGCATCCATCGCAGCGTCGAGCACCACGGTGTCCGCCAAGAGGTCCGCATCACCCACGGCAAGCTTGCGAACGGAGCCCTGCGCCACCAACCCGCGCAGTGCGGCATCGGCCTCGCCGACACCAAGATCCAAAGCCTCGGCAACATCAGCCGCCGCAACCGGCAGCGCTTGCAGCGCCAGCCACGCATCCACCGCACCCGAAACATCTCCGGCCTCAAGCGCAGCAAGCAGCGCGCGCTCCCCCGCCGAAAGCTCGCGCGAGCGACGGCAGCGCGAAAGCAGCACGCGCCCGCCGCCAATGAGCATAACGGGCGAATACGACAGCACCACGGCATGGTCTCCAGCGCGCAGCGGCAGCGGCTCCTCCAAGCGCACCTGTACGGTACGGGTCTCGCCCACCACCATGGGGACCTCGCCCTCCAAAAGCATGATGCGGCCGACAACCTCGGCCGTGCCGGCCATCACATGCACGCGCGCGCCCGACTCCAGCACGCGCGGCTTGGCACCCTCGCGACCCAGATAGGTGAACGTCATTATAAAGCGCAACGTCTGACCAAAGCGGTCCGCCACGCCGAGCATCTCGCCACGGTCAAGTGCCGCGACGCCGTCACCTACCAGGTTGAGCGCCACGCGTTGCCCAGGCAGCGCGCGCGGCGTATCGCCATGCACCTGAATCCCGCGCACACGACAGACCGTACGCGACGGTAAAGCCATCAGCTCGTCACCCACCGCAACGGGCGCATCGTGCAGCGTTCCCGTCACGACAGTGCCGACGCCCTTGATCGTAAAGCAGCGGTCAATCGGCAGGCGCGGCGCGGCATTGCTCCGCTCGGCACGCTCGCGACAGGTATCCCAGCAGACACCC
>URMR01000110.1 GCA_900548935.1 uncultured Collinsella sp. | reverse complement strand
GTGCGAGTAAGGCGATAGACGATAAGGTTGGCGACGATGACCAGCACAAACGTCAGAACCAGCTGAAACGCAATAAGCTTGCCGCCGACGCGCAGCGATCCGATAATCTCGTAGCCGACCAGGCCCACGTTGATCAGAACGCCCAGTGCGGCGAGCCACTTGCTCGCCTTGGAATCGGGGCGTGCCGAGCGCACGAGCATAACGCCCGCGATGCTCGCCGTCAGCTCAAACGGCAGCTCGCCGGCAGCCTCGATAAAGCGGCCGTACATGCTGCCGATGTTGAACAACGCACTCGAGATCTGATAATCGAAGAAGCTGCCCACGCCCAGACAAAGGCACAGGACGGCCGCGATAATGGCGACATCTTTCTTATAGATGTATCCGAACATGCTTTCCTTTCGATGGAGCTGGAATCAACCTGCGAGGTGGCGGGGCAAAGAACAACTGGCAGCTCTGCCACGCCACGCCCCTACTTGTTAGTCGTCGTCGCTCGCGCCCAATTGCTGCAGCAGCATGAGCGCGGCCGCCACCGGGCCGGTGCCGTCGTTGGCGTCGAGGCCGCGGCCCAGGCCGCTGCCCGCGCCGGCGCCCGCCTTGTAGGGCACCGACAGCTTGCGGCTCTTGGGGAAGTTCACCGCGCCATAGCGAGTCTTAAGCTCATAGGCCACCTTCTTGGGCACGTCGATGCCCAAAAACGTGATGCGGCCGCCACTGAGCGTGACGCTCTCGAGCCCCAAGCGCTCGCCACGGATACGGATGCGCGCGCGATTGAACAGGTTGAGCCCCGCCAACGGCAGCTCACCGTGCGCGGCCTCGGTCTCCTCCTGCACCTCGTCGATACTCTCCAGGTCCTCAGCAGCCGCGAGCTTACGGTACACGAGCACGCGCTGGTCCACCGCCGGCATGTACTCCTCGGACAAGAAGTAGTCGGCCGGCAGGTTGATGCCCACGCTCACCGCCTCCACGCCGGCATCGTCATCGCCGCGCGCCTCGGCCACTGCCTGACCCAGCATCTGCGTAAACAGGTCAAAGCCCACGCTCGACAGGTTGCCGTGCTGCTCGGCGCCCATGAGCGAGCCGGCACCACGGATCTCCAGGTCACGCATGGCGATGCGCATGCCGCTGCCCAGGTCCTGGAACTCGGAAAGCGCGGTCAGGCGCGCCGTTGCCTCCTCGGTGAGCGGCAGCTCGCCCGGGAACATAAAGTACGCGTAGGCCTGCGTGGCAGAGCGGCCCACACGGCCCTTGAGCTGGTAGAGCTGCGCCAGGCCCAGGCGCTGCGAGTCCTCGATGATGAGCGTGTTGGCGGTCGCGTTGTCGATGCCGCTCTCCACGATGGTCGTGGCGATGAGCACGTCGATCTTTTTGGTCGCGAACTCGATCATCACGTCCTCGACCTCGCGCGGGCTCATCTTGCCGTGCGCCACGCCCACGCGCGCCTCGGGCGCGGCCTCGTGCACGCGCGCCACGGCATCATCGATGGTCTTGACGCGGTTGGACACGTAATACACCTGACCGCCGCGGCCCACCTCCAGGCGAATCGCCGCACTCACCACGTCGGGGTCGTACTCCCCCACGTGCACGATCACGGGGCGGCGTCCGGTCGGCGGCGTCGTGATCAGACTCATATCGCGCACGCCACTCGTAGCCATCTGCATGGTACGCGGGATGGGCGTCGCCGAAAGCGTGAGCACGTCAATCTGCTCGCGCAGGTTCTTGAGCTGCTCCTTGTGCTGCACACCAAAGCGCTGCTCCTCGTCAATGATCACCAAGCCTAGGTTCTTGGGGTTCACATCGGCCGAAAGCAGACGATGCGTGCCGATGAGCACGTCGATCGTGCCCTCGGCAAACGCCTTGAGCGCGCGCTTCTGCTGCGCCGGCGTGCGGAAGCGGCTGAGCACCTCGACCTCGAGGCCAAACGGGGCAAAGCGCTCAAAGAAGGTCTCGTAGTGCTGCTGGGCCAGAATGGTTGTGGGGCAGAGCACCATGACCTGGCGGCCGGAGTCCACGCACTTAAACGCCGCGCGCAGGGCGACCTCGGTCTTGCCAAAGCCCACGTCGCCGCACAGCAGGCGGTCCATGGGCTTGGGCGCCTCCATATCGGCCTTAATGTCGGCGATGGCCTCCAGCTGGTCGCGTGTCTCGTCGTAAGGAAAGCTCTCCTCCATCTCAATCTGCTCGGGCGTGTCGGGCGGGCAGGCGATACCGGTAATCGACGAGCGGCGCGTATACAGGTCGACCAGGTCAAACGCCAGCTTTTTGGCGTTCTTGCGCGCCTTGTTCGTGGCGCGCGTCCAGTCGGCTGTGTTGAGCCTGGTCAGGCGCGGTTTGTCGCCGTCGGGGCCAACATAGCGCGTGATACGGTCGACCTGCTCGAGCGGCACGTAGAGCTTGTCGCCGTCGGCATATTCCAGCAAAAAGTAGTCGCGTTCCTTGCCGCCCACTTCCTGGCGCGCAATCTCGCTAAAGAGCGCGATGCCGTGGGTGGCATGCACCACGTAGTCGCCCGGCTTAAACGGGAACGTGATCTGCGTAATGTCAACCTTGCGGCGGCTGCGCGCGCGGTTGGCATCCATACGGGCGTTGAGGTCGGCGATCGAGAACACGGCCAGGTTGGCATCGGGCACCACCACGCCCTGCGGCAGGGCGGCATCGACAAAGGTCACGCGCCCGCGCGAGATGGTGGGCACGGCGGCACCGGCGGCAGCCTGGGCCGCGCCCGCCTCGAGCGAGCGGGCGTTGAGCGCGTCGGCCTTACGCTCGCGAATGGAAGCATGGGCCTCCTGGCGTGCGGCACGGTCGGCGGAATCCGCCGCTGCCACGCGCACGCGGTCGCCGATAGCGCCGGCATTTTCGGGCGCCGCGGTCAGCGATTCCTCAAAGGTAATGCCCTCGTCGCCAAAGGTGAGCTCCATCGACTCACGCGCGCCGCGGTCGGGAATGGCAAACACGCAGGCATAGCGCTTGCCCACGACCTCCTGGATGCGCGTCATAAAACGGTTGTCCGAGCCTGCGATGGCAGGCTGCTCAATCTTGAGCTCGGCCGTCACCGCGCCGCCGGCACGAATGAGGCTTACGTAGTTCAGACGCTGCTGGGCACCAAAATCGAGCTGTTGAGCGCGCACGTACAGACCGTCCAGGCGGTCAATCCCCGCCTCGCCGGCACGGGCCTCGATATCCTCGTAGGCACGCAGGCAGTCGTCGAACAGCGAGCGCGGCTCGGACAAAACCACAAGCGCCTTGCCGCTCACGTGTGCCAACGGACTCACGGTCTGGCCGTACATCACCGGCAAAAAGCGGTCGAGCTCGGGCGTGACGATGCGCGCATCCACCATCTCGAGCAGCGCCGCCAGCTTGCTATCGTCTTGGCTTGCGCGGTAGAGCGCCACGTGCATGTTGTGGACCGCCTCGTCGGTAAGCGCCAGCTCACGGCAGGGGAAGATCTCGATACTGTCCTCGTTGCCGATGGTCTGTCCCGTTGAGCTCACCATGCGGCGGATGCGGTCGATCTCGTCGCCAAAGAACTCGATGCGCACGGGTGCCTTTTCCTGTGCGGGGAACACCTCGACGGTGTCGCCGTGCACGCGGAACAGACCGGGCGCGTCGGCGGCGCCGGCATTGGTGTAGCCCATGCCCACCAGGCGATGCGGCACCTCGTCAAAAGGAATCTCCTCGCCCACCGCAAAAGTAGTGGACTCCCAGTAGCGGCTCTCGACTGGCGGCACGCAGCGCAGCAGCGCACGGGCCGAGGCAACCATGATGCAGTTGTCCCCGCGCACGATGCGCCCCAGAGCCTCGCAGCGCTGCGCCACCACGGCGTCGTCGGGCGCCTGCTCGCGCCACGGATAGTCCTTGCGCTCGGGAAAACGGCACACATGCGCAAGGCCCACGTAGGCGGCAAGGCTGCGCGCGGCGCGATCGGCCGCGTCCTCGCCGCTCACAATGTAGACCGTCGGTCGCGGACGGCGCGCAAACTGGGCGGCCGCCATAAGCGTACGGCCCGACTGCGACACGGCCAGCGTCACGTCCTCGCCGGCATCGAGCCCGGCCTCGACGGTCTGCAGCGCCTCGGCAGTGTAGAGCTGCGCGGCTATACGGTGAATGAGCATGCTGTTCCTCCGGCATTGCAACGCCAAAAGCCCGCCGAGGCAAGCTCGGCGGGTCGTTCGTCAAAGTTCATTGATGTTTATGGTACCGCACGACCCCGTGACCAAAAGCCAAAGCGACATCATGCCAAATGTTGCCCACAACGGTCTTGCTAACGCGTTTTCCCAGCTTATTAATCCACTCTCCGCTTTTTGATTTGCTGTCTTCCGGCAGCGATTTACACCGTCCGCGCCCCCTGGCGAGCATTTCGAGCTGCAAAGCGCCTATAATTGATATTGCTTACGTATTCAATGTCACTTTTTGAGGAGGGGGGGGGTAAAAACAAATGGCCGACACTCCATCTTGTGCACTGTACGCCGGACTTAAGTCACTCGGTCGCATCAACAACGGTAACGCCGCGCAAATTCTCATGGCCGGCAACGCCCGTTACGGTGGACGTCCCATCTCCGAACGCTTGACGGTCCCGTCGTTTATCTCACGCGAAATCGTTCACGCTAAGCCCGGTGACCTTCCCGAGCTGCTTTTTGCACCCTTTGAACAAAGTGCGCGCCAGATACTCAACCTCATCATGCAAAACCGAGGCTCCGACCCCCAATCGCTGAGCAAGGTCGCTAAACGCTATATGGAGTTGTGCGTCCCAGACATGCAGGATGCCCTTACCAATTGCGGCGTCGACGGCATGCTCTTTAGAAACGGCGTCGAGCGCATCGAGACCGCTGACGATAGTGACATCAAAGATCGCCTCTACATCCATCTGGTCTTTTTTATCGTTACCGGCTGCCTTGGCGACCCCGCCCGCGCCATCGAATACACCGAGTCCTTTGTTTCCGACCAGATGCTCTCAACACTCGGCACGGTCGAGACGACCGTCACCTCGTTTTTCTCGACAACCGCGCGCCCCACGGGAGACATTCGCCTGGGGCTGCTGCGCGTCGTGGGCAACTCGGCACGACCGCCGTTGCGCCCCCTTACAACGGACCCGGCGGGCAGCATTATCGGGTCGCTGACGGGCGACGAGAACGCCATCACCGACGTCGATTCCGATGTCTCGCGTCAGCACCTGCGCATTTGGTTCCAAGACGGACGCTGGCTTGCGCAGGGCCTCGACTCCACCAACGGATCGTTTTTGATCTCGGGCGTCGACCGCTGTCGACAGGCTATCGAACCGCCCCGTCGCGAGCGCTCCGCCAACTTTGCCAACACGCCCGTTGAGATTCACAACGGAGACACGCTTTGCTTGGGCGCCACGACGCGTTTTTTGGTCATTCGCATCACAGGTTAGTTCATACACACATCTTCGACGCACAAGGTGCCGTTATTTGCATCAACCACTGCAAATAACGGCACCTTTTCGATTAAGGCAACGGTTGCGCTACCTTTTCACTAACATTATGGCTATGCACTTTTTTCTCGAAAGGATCGCCCCGTGACGTACGACACAGACATGGATATCATCGCGTTGTCCCCCTTTGAACCAAATGCCATGTTTGCGACCACCGAAGACCCCGATACTATTCGCCGCTTTACCACCCTGTTGGATTGCGGGACAGTCGGCGGAGGCTCCCACCATCTTCGCAAGGTCGCCAACACCGAGGGCGAGACCTTTGCGCTCAAGACGCTATGGCCCCTCGGCAGTTGTGAGGAAAACGGCCCCGCCATCACCCCTTGCGG
This sequence comes from uncultured Collinsella sp., assembly GCA_900548935.1. Taxonomy (GTDB): domain Bacteria; phylum Actinomycetota; class Coriobacteriia; order Coriobacteriales; family Coriobacteriaceae; genus Collinsella. Next base: position 156 of record URMR01000110.1, on the reverse strand, counting down.
CATCAAGACGCTTACCGAGGAGTATCGCAATCTTGCAGCCGTCTCGCTGTTGGGCGGCTTTCCCAAAACCTATGGCTACGGTTATACCGGCTCCGTACCGGCCATCCTTATGGAGTGGATTGAGGGCCTGCCCCTTCGCGATGCCGTGGCAGAGCT
>URMR01000109.1 GCA_900548935.1 uncultured Collinsella sp. | reverse complement strand
CCCGCCGGTAATGCCCAGCAGGATCGTTTTTCCCTCAAGTTGCATTGAATTGTTGGATGCCGCCGTCATCATTTAAGCTTCCTTGCTGGGAAGCACCAGCAGACGGTGGCAATACGGGCAGTGCGCGATCTCGCTACCGTCGTGGTTGAGGTCGCTCATGGACGATGCCTGGAGCGCGGTGTGGCAGATGGTGGGAATGTTGCCCTTGATGGTCTCGACAGCCAGGCCGCGGAACTGCTTGAGCAGACGCTCGTAGTCGGTGAGCACGTCGGCCGGCAGCGTGGCGGCAAGCGCGGTGCGCTCCTTAGTGGCGGCGTCAATCTGTGCCTGGAGGTCGGCGGCCTTGGCGCGGGCGGCCTTGGTGTCGGCCTTCACACCCTCCTCGAACTTGGCGATGATTGCCTGCGCGCGGGCCTCGCGGTCGAGCGCCTCCTTATGGGCGACAAGAACATCCTTGCGGGTGTGCTCGATCTTGTCCAGACGCTTTGCCAGGGTGGCAAGCTCATTCTCCAGGTCCTGCACCTCGCGGTAATCAGAACCATCGACGTGACGCTTTTTGGCAGCCTCGATAGCGTTGTTGGTCTGGATCTCGGTGGTGTTGAGGTCGTCGAGCTCAATATCCAGGTCTTTGCGCTGGGCGTAGAGCTTGGTCATCTCGGCCTTGAGCTTAACGTAGGTCTTACGCTTGGAAGCGAGCTCCTTGAGCTCCGGCATATTGGCAAGTTCGCTCTTGTTGCGGGCGTGCTCCAAATCGATCTGTTGCAGCTTGAGTAGCGTAGCGCCGGCGCTCATAAGTTCTCTCCTTTTGTCACAGTCCACCATTGGCAAGGGTTCAGTATTTTAATCGCATGACGGGGGTCGACCCCGGCATCAACTGCAGAGTTCATCAATATATCAACGAACGGCTCCTCGGAGCGGTCGTGGCCGAGCAAGATTACCGGTAGCCCGCGCAAGGCCAGGTCCTGCGCCACGTGGTAGCCCGTCTCGCCCGTCACGACAACGTCTGCGCCCGCGGCGATGGCGAGCTCTCCGAAGTCGCCTAGGGAGCCGCCCAAAATGGCGACGGTCCTGCACGGGCGATTGGCCTCGCCCCACACGCGGGGGTCACTGCCAAACGCCGTAGCGGCGCGCGCGGCAAGGTCGCGCAGGCTGCAGGGGTCGTTGAACGCCGCAAGGGCGCCCAGGCCGCAAGCCTCGGGGTCGTCCACGTGTTCCAGCGAGCTTTCGGGCACGGCGTCCAACAGCGTACTTAGGCATACGCGCGCCTCGTGTGAGCGGTCCAGGTTGGTGTGAAGCGAGATGATGTTCACGCCGAAACGAGCTGCCTCGTACAGCGCAGCGCTGCACTGGGGTCGCGCGGAATCGGCCGGACAAAAGGCCTCGGGCGCCTTGATATAGATGGGATGATGCGTCAGCAACACGTTAGTGCCGGCCTCGAGAGCGCGATGCACGTTGGCCTCGGTCGCGTCGAGTGCGCAGGCAACACCGGTGATCTTGGCAGCAGGATCTCCCACAGATAGTCCAACATGATCCCAGCCCTCGGCGTCCATCTTGGGGTAGTGCGCCAGTAGCGCACGTTCAAGCTCGGCGACGATCATGCGGCACCTACGATCGAGAGCAGCGTCTGGGCAAAGTCGTCCAGATCGGCCGGATTCACGCGGTCATCGAAGGAAATGCGCAGTGCACCCAATGCCTGCTCGCGACCAATGCCCATCGCACTCAAAACGTGGCTGGGGTCCATGCTGCCACTCGAGCAGGCAGAGCCGGCTGAAACCTCAAAGCCGGCGGCGTCGAGCTTGATGATGAGCTCCTCGGAGTCCATGCCGTCAACGTAGATCGAAACCATGCCGGGCAGACGGTCGGCATGGGCGTAGTCACCCATGGTGGAATGAATGTGCGGATGGGTCGTAAGCGTGGCGTAGAGCTTATCGGAAAGGGCTTGCAGCTTCTCGCGCTCGTGAGCGACACGGGGCGTCAGCGTGCGGGCGGCAGCGGCAAAAGCCAGGTGCGTGCGCAGGTCCTGCGTACCGGCGCGACGGCCGGCTTCCTGTCCACCGCCAAAGATGCGCGGACGCAGCGGCGTGCGGTTCTTAAGGTAGAGCGCGCCGGATGCCACAGGGCCGCCAATCTTGTGGGCGGCCAGCTCGCGGATGGGCTGCACCACGCCGGTCTCGTTGTTGGCGGCCATGATACTCACGAGTGCCACGTCGTCGCCGAGCAGCTCGATGAGCGCGGCAGGCTCGATGTAGCCCGCACGGCAGGGCTGCACCAGGTCGACGGTAAAGCCGGTGGCACGCAGCAGCGGCAGGTTGTCCAGGATCGAATCGTGCTCGATGGCAGATACGATCACGCGGTTACGCTTGCGGTCGCGCTGACGAGCGCCCTCGGCAAGACCGAGGAGCGCCAGCTGGTTGGCCTCGGTGCCGCCGTTGGTAAGGATGATCTCGGACGGGCGAACGCGTGCGCCAAAGCTACGGGCGATCTCGCGACGAGCGACTTCCAGACGCGCGGCAGCCTTGCGGCCGAGCGAGTGCAGCGAGTTGGGGTTGACGCCCGCAAGCTCGCTATCGTCGTACTCACGCTGCGCAAGGAGCGCCTCGGCGCGCATGGGTGTCGAGGCGGCATAGTCAAGATTCACGGGTATGCGGTTTTGACCTGCGGTCATAAGGATTTATGCCTCCTGTGCAGCCTCATTGCCCAGCTTCTGCAGCAGCGCAACTTCGGCGGCGGGATCTTCGGATTTAAATACGGCGGAGCCGGCTACGAGTACGTTGGCACCGGCCTTGACGACCTCGGCAATGTTCTTGGAAGAAATGCCGCCGTCGACCTCGATGAGGGGCGAAACGCCGTGACGCTCGCACATGGCCTTAAGCTCGTGGAGTTTGGCAATGGTACCGGGGATAAAACTCTGGCCGCCAAAGCCAGGGTTCACGCTCATCAGTAGCACCATATCGACGACGTCGATGATGCTCTCGAGAACGCAGACAGGCGTTGCGGGGTTGAGCACCACGCCGGCCTTGACGCCGCGCTGCTGCAGATGGGTGAGCGTGCGGTGCAGGTGCGTGGAGGCCTCGTAGTGCACGGTGATCATGTCGGCACCGGCGTCGGCATACCAATCGACCGTCTCGTCGGGGTTCGACACCATGAGGTGCGCGTCGACCGACACGTCGGTGGAGCGCTTGACGGCCTTGAGGATGTCAACGCCAAAGGTGAGGTTGCCGGTAAAGTGACCGTCCATCACGTCGAAGTGCACAAAGTCGGCACCGGCGATCTTGTCGAGGTCGCCCTTAAGGTTGGCCATATCGGCCGAAAGGATGGACGGAGCGATTTTAATGGAACCCATGGTAGTAGCCTTTCTGCACTAGTCGGTGAGTCCGTAGAACTCTTGCGATGGGACGCGGTCGGTGAGAATTTCGAGCGCCCTATCCAAAGTAACACCGTTGTAGAGCGTTTGCTCCACGGCAAAGGTGAGCGGAATGTCTACGCCCAGTGAACGGGCAAGCTCGCTGACGCTGCGGGCGGCGACGGCGCCCTCCACCACCATATGCGTGCGCGTCTGGTACTCGTCGAGCGACACGCCGTGGGCAAACTCGTAGCCAAAGGTGCGGTTGCGCGAATGCTCCGAGGTGCAGGTGGCGATGAGGTCGCCCATGCCGGCAAGGCCCATGCAGGTCATGGCCTGCCCGCCGCGGGCATGCACCAGGCGGCTGATCTCGGCCAAGCCGCGCGTCATGATGAGGGCAAGCGTGTTGTCGCCCGCGCCGGAGCCGGCGGAAATGCCGCACACGATGGCGATGACGTTTTTCATGGCGCCGCAAACCTCGACGCCGGTCATGTCCTGCGACAGGTAGATGCGGAAGGCCGTGGATAGGAGTAGGTCCTTAAAGGTCTCCCCTATCTGCGAGTCTTTGCTGGCGATGACGGCGGCAGAAAGTCCGCCGCGGCAGATCTCCTCGGCATGGTTGGGACCTGAGAGTGCCGCCACGCGCGCTTCGTTGCCGATCTCGCTGGCGATGACCTCGCTCATGAGCAGGCCGGACTCGGGCTCAATACCCTTGGTGAGGCAGAGCACCGGGGTGCCGGCGACGATACAGGGTGCTGCCTGATGGCATACGCTGCGCAGGTGCGTGGAGGGAACGGCAAAAATGATCGCCTCGGCGCCGTCGAGCGCCTGCGCCAGGTCCGTCGTGGCGACGACGTTGCCGGGCATCTCATATCCCACCAGATACCGGGGATTGCGGTGCTCGCCATTGATGCCGGCGGCCGTCTGCTCACTATGGGCCCACATGGTCACGCGCTCGGCTCGCGCGGCGGCAAGGCCGGCGACGGCGGTTCCCCAGGAGCCGGAGCCAATCAGCGCAACATTCATGACTCTCTCCTACTTATCGTCGGGTTCGGTGACGCGCTTGGTAAACGAGAGCTTGGACTCCTTGCCCGTCATGAGCTTTTTGATGTTCGCACGATGGGCCCACACCACGGTGATACCGATCATCGCCATGCAAAACTTAAGTCCCAGGCTGCTGTACGGGAAGACCGCGCAGGCGGCGATGGGAAGTCCGATGGCAGCGGCAAGCGAGCCTACCGATACAAACTTGGTGATGGCGACGGCCACGATAAACATGCCCAGCAGCGACAGGCCAATTGGCCAATACCAGGCGAGGATGACGCCCAGGCCAACTGCGATTCCCTTGCCGCCATGGAAATTGAGGTAGGGCGAGAAGATGTGGCCCCACACAGCAGCCAGGCAAATGACGCCGAGCATCCAGTCGCCGGGGGCTCCGGGCGCCATGATATTCGGCGGAAAACCATAGCCTAGGTCGGCGATAAGCGGACGCGCGATAAGAACGCAGATGGCGCCCTTCAGGCAGTCGAGCAGCAGCGTGAGCGCCGCGACCTTGGGGCCGGCTACGCGCAGGGCGTTGGTGGTGCCGATGTTGCCGGAGCCCGCCTTGCGAATATCGGTGTGGTTAAACACGCGGCCCAGGATCAGGCCAAACGGAATCGCTCCGATAAAGAACGAGACCACGGCGCAGATGGCGGTCAGCAGAATCGGATTATGCATCCTTTTGCTCCTTCTTCCTAAAGAAGAGTCGAATGGGCGTGCCGGCAAAGTCGAAGGTCGAACGCATGCGGTTCTCTACGTAGCGCTGGTAGGTGTCGTTGACCAGGTCGCTGTGGTTTACGAAGAACGTGAACGTCGGCGGGTTGACGCCCGTCTGGGTCACGTAGTGCATGCGCAGGCGGCGCTTGCCGTCCACCACGGTATGACCGAACTCGCGCAGGTCGGTGAGGAACGTGTTGAGGCGCGAGGTGCTGATCTTCTGCGAGCGCGTCTTTTCGGCGGCGTCTACCATTGTCCAGATCTTCTCGACGCTGCGGCCGGTCAGGGCAGAGATGCGCAGGTACTGGGCCCAGGGAGCCATAACGCCCAGACGGCGGTCGACGGTCTCCATGCAGGCCTCGCGCTTGCGGTCGTCGTCGAGCAGGTCCCACTTGTTGAGCAGCACCACGATGGCGCAGCCGCGCTCGATGGCCAAGCCCATGACCTTCTGGTCCTGCTCGGTAACGCCCACGGAGGCGTCGACGACGAGCAGCGCCACGTCGGCGCGGTCGATGGCGCGCAGGCCGCGGACCATGGAGTAGTACTCGATGTTCTCGTACACGGTGCTCTTCTTGCGAATGCCTGCGGTGTCGACCATGCGGTAGTGCTTGCCGTTACGCTCGACGACGGTGTCGATGGCATCGCGCGTGGTGCCGGCGATGTTGGACACGATGGATCGGTCGGCGCCCAGGATGCGGTTGAACAGCGAGGACTTACCGGCGTTGGGGCGGCCGATGATGGCCACATTCAGCGCATCGGGGAACGCGTCGGCGACCTCGTCCTCCTCCTCGGGTAACAGGGCTACGATGTCGTCGAGCAGGTCGCCCGTGCCGTGGCCGTGCACGGCGGAAACGGCGATGGGATCGCCGAGGCCTAAATTGTAGAACTCATAAAAAT
>URMR01000108.1 GCA_900548935.1 uncultured Collinsella sp. | reverse complement strand
AATGGTCACAAAGCCCACGGGCTCGGCCTCGCCCACCATATCGCCGTCGGGCGTAAAGCCGTCCACGCGAGCCACCACGAGCACGCGGCAGGTATCGGCAAGCTCGGCGACACGGTTCTCGACCTGCGAAAACACACGATCAGAGAGAACAAACTGCGCCGCACCCATCACATATGAGCCCTGCGCAAACGAAGCACCGCTCCACTTTTTGGAGGACGAGAACGGAATGACCGACAGCGGCTCAGACACCTCGACCGGGCGATCGGCGTAATAGTTGAGCAGCGCCTGGCAGGTCTCGTTGGCATCGGCCGAAGTCGCACGCGCGACGTTAGCCAGTGCAAAATCGAGCACTGTGGTATCGACGGGAACGGCCGCCTTGTCCGAGCCGGCGCCTAGGCTCACGCCCTCAACCGGCAGCGGATACGTGCCCTCGACCTCCATGCGGCCCGACGTGATGGTGCCCGTCTTGTCCAAGCACAGCACGTCGACGCGCGCGAGCGTCTCGATGCAGTAGAGCTGCTGCGCGAGCACCTTGCGGCGCGCCAGGCGCACCGTGGCGATGGCAAGCACCGACGAGGTCAGCAGCACCAGGCCCTGCGGAATCATGCCCAAAAGAGCGCCCACCGTGGACAGCAGCGCCGACGAGGGCACGCGACCGGCAAGCAGCTCGGAAAAGCACCACGAAAGCGCGCTATCGCCCGGGGTTCCCGCGGCATCCCACAGTTCGCTCACACTCGAGGCAAACAACGCCAAACCGAGTGGAATCATGATGAGGCTCGCGAAGCGCACGATGGCGTTGAGCGCGTTCATGATCTCGGAATTGACCTTTTTGACGTACTTGGCCTCGTTGTTGATCTTTGCCACGTAGTTGTCGGCGCCAACATGGATTACGCGGGCGCGCAGCAGGCCCGAGTCGATAAAGCTGCCGCTCATGAGCTCGGAGCCGGGCTGCTTTTTGATGAGATCGCTCTCGCCCGTCAGCAGGCTCTCGTTAACGAGCGCCTCGCCCGATACCACCACGGCGTCGGCGGGAATCTGGTCACCGCGCCCCAGGCGAATAATGTCGTCGAGCACGATCTGGTCCAGGTCGAGCTCCACCTCGGCGCCATCGCGCACCGCGATGGCCTTCTTGGAGGTCAGCAGCGTGAGCTTATCGACCATCTTCTTGGAGCGCATGGACTGGATGACACCGATGGCGGTATTCAAAAACACCACGAACAGGAACGTCAGGTTCTTAAACGAACCGGTCAGCAACACCAAAATCGCCAAGACCGCGTTGATAAGGTTGAACAGCGTGCAGAGGTTTTCGACGATGAGCTCGCGGACCGATTTGGTCTTAAGCTCCATGTTGCGGTTGATCTTACCGGCGGCGATGCGCTCCTCGACCTCGGCGGTCGAAAGCCCGCGCTCGATATCCGTTGCTGCCATACCACGTCCCATCACGTCGCGTCGGTATAAGAAAAACCGCCCGGACCATGCGAGGTTCGGACGGTCTTACGTTCGATGGTGCCCCATGTTGGATTCGAACCAACGGCCTTCTGCTCCGGAGGCAGACGCTCTAATCCCCTGAGCTAATAGGGCGACCGGTTGGCATTATACCCAAGTGCGTCACGGGCTAACAAAAGAATAGAAAAAGCTTTGCAATTACGTGGGAGACACGGCGCAAAGGCTCACTTTAGAACGCAAAAGTGAATCAATTAGTATAAACTCACATGCACCATATATACACGGCTCGCGATGCGGGCCGTTTTTGCAAAAGTTATCCATCGAGGTGAGAGGCACACCATGATTGCAATTTTAAAGCAGAGCGCCAGCGACGAGGCCGTCGGCCATATCGTCAGCTGGATTGAGAAGAAGGGTCTCAAGACCGACGTCTCGCGCGGCGAGAACGAGACCATCATCGGCCTTGTGGGCGATACGACCAAGATCGACCCGTTTCTGCTCGAGTCCATGGATGTCGTCGAGCGCGTGCAGCGCGTCTCAGAGCCCTTTAAGCGTGCCAACCGCAAGTTCCACCCCGAGGACTCCGTCATCGACTGCGGCCACGGCGTCAAGATCGGCGGCGACCAGTTCCAGGTCATCGCCGGCCCCTGCTCCGTCGAGGGCGAGAACCTCATCCGCATCGCACGCCGAGTAAAGGCCGCCGGCGCCACGATGCTACGCGGTGGCGCCTACAAGCCCCGCACCTCCCCGTACGCCTACCAGGGCATGGGCCCCGCCGGCCTGGACCTGCTATGCGAGGCATCCGCCGAGCTCGACATGCCGATCGTCACCGAGATCATGGACCCGCGCGACGTGCAGGTCTTCTTGGATAAGAAGATCGACGTCATGCAGATCGGCGCCCGCAACGCGCAGAACTTCCCCCTGCTCAAGGAGGTCGGCAAGACCCAAACCCCGATTCTGCTCAAGCGCGGCATGTCCGGCACCGTCGACGAGCTGCTCATGGCTGCCGAGTACATCATGAGCGAGGGCAACGACAACGTCATCCTGTGTGAGCGCGGCATTCGCACCTTCGAGACCCGCACCCGCAATACCTTCGACCTCAACGCCGTGCCGGTGCTGCACCACCTGTCGCACCTGCCCGTCGTCGCCGACCCCAGCCACGCCACCGGCTACACCCGCTATGTCGAGCCCATGGCGCTCGCTGCGACCGCCTGTGGCGCCAACGGCCTGGAGATCGAGGTCCACGACGACCCGAGCCACGCCTGGTCTGACGGCGCCCAGGCCCTCACGCCCGACCAGTTCGACGACACCATGCACCGCATCCGTGCCATCCGCGAGGTCGTCTGCCAAGAGACCATGGAGTAGGCCATGGGTACGGTGAGAAACGCGCGCGTTAACCAGGGAGGCCCCAAGTGCGCCGGCATCGTCGGCTTGGGCCTGATCGGCGGCAGCTTTGCCCGTGGCTATGCGCAGGCGGGCGTTCGCGTGCTTGCCTGGGACCCCGACGATGACGTGATGACGGCCGCCAGCATGGGTACCGTCGCCGGCGAGCTCAACGACGAGACGCTCGGCGAGTGCGACATCATCGTCCTTGCCTGCTATCCTAAAGGATGCATCGAGTGGCTCGAGGCACACGCCCAGGCGCTCGCCGACGCCACCGACACCGACGCCATCATGGGTCCCGTGGTGATCGACACCGTGGGTGTGAAGGGCATTGTGTGCGAGCGTGCCTTTGAGCTCGCACGAGAGCACGGCTTTTACTTTGTGGGCGCACACCCCATGGCGGGTACCCAGTTCTCGGGCTACGCGCACTCCCGCGCCGACCTGTTCCAGGGCGCCCCGCTCGTGCTCGTTCCGCCCGCTGTAGACGATGCCCTTAAGCTGGAGCTCTTGGGCCAGGTGCGCGAGATGGTGCGTCCCTTGGAGTTTGGCAAGTTCAGCGTGACCACCGCCGCAGAGCACGACCGCGTGATCGCTTTTACGAGCCAGCTCGCGCACGTGGTGTCCAACGCCTACGTAAAGAGCCCCACCGCCCAGGTCCACCACGGCTTTTCGGCCGGCAGCTACCGCGACCTCACCCGCGTGGCGCACCTCAATCCGCAGATGTGGTCCGAGCTCATGATCGACGACGCCGACGCGCTTGCCTTCGAGATCGACCATCTGATCGATTCGCTCGGCGCCTACAGCCGTGCACTCAAGGATCGCGACCAGCGCTATCTGGAGAATCTCCTAGCCGAGGGCGATCGCATCAAGCGCGCACTCGACGACGAGAGCGCCCACTAGACCACCTATCACGCCAGGTCGAAAGGACCATAGCTTATGGCGATTACCATCGATATCGACACCGCACGCCCCTACCAGGTACACGTGGGCACCTTTTTGCTGGAGCAGGCAGGGCCGCTCGTTCGCGCCACCGCTGGCGGATCACGCGCCGTCATTGTGACAGACACCAACGTGGGTCCGCTCTACCAGATGCCCGTCAAGCAGAGCCTGGAGGCGTCAGGCTATGAGGTAAGCATTTGCACCTTCGAGGCCGGCGAGGCACACAAGCGCGCCGAGACCTACGTTGCCATTCTTGAGTTTGTTGCCGAGCATGAGCTTTCGCGCTCCGACGTGATCGTGGCGCTCGGCGGCGGCGTCGTGGGCGACGTGGCCGGCTTTGTGGCCGCCACCTACATGCGTGGCTGCAAGTTTGTGCAGATCCCCACGAGTCTGCTCGCCATGGTGGACTCGTCGGTGGGCGGCAAGACGGCCATCGACCTGGCCGCCGGCAAAAATCTCGCCGGAGCCTTTTGGCAGCCGAGCGTGGTTATCGCCGACGTAGGATGCCTGGCCACCCTCACGCCCGAGCAGTTCGCCGACGGCTGCGGCGAGGTCGTCAAGCACGCCGTGATTGCCGATCCGGAGCTCTTCGATGAGCTCGAGAAGACCCCGCTCACGCTGGAGTTGCTTAACCAGGACGTGGCCCGCGTGGCGCTCATCATCGCCCGCAATATCGACATCAAGCGCGCCGTGGTCGTTGCCGACGAGCGCGAGACCAACCAGCGCAAGCTCCTCAACTTTGGACACAGCGCCGGACATGCCGTCGAGGCCTGCGAGCACTTTGAGCTGGGGCACGGCAACTGCGTGTCGATCGGCATGGGCATTATCACGCGCGCCGCGGCCCTGCACGGCATTTGCGACGCCGAGCTGCCCGGTCGCATCGAGGAGCTCTGCGCGCGCCACGGTCTCAAGACCCGCTGCGAGCTCTCGGCCGACGCCGTCTTTGCCGAGGCGCTCCACGACAAGAAGCGCGCGGGCGACACCATCGACCTGGTGATTCCGCACGGCATTGGCCGCTGCAGCATCGACCGCACGCCGCTTTCCACCTTCCATGATTTAATTGCCGAGGGCCTCGGCCAGAAGGGAGACGCATTCGCATGCTAGCCCGCATCACCCCCTCCCCGCTCAAGGGCACCGTTCCCGCCATCGCATCCAAGTCGATGGCGCACCGCCTCATCATCTGCGCTGCCCTTGCCAACGGCGAAACGCACGTCACTTGCAACACCACCTGCGCCGATATCGAGGCCACGGTACGCTGCCTCACGGCGCTGGGCGCCCGCATCGAGACCGTCGAGGACGGCTTCCAGGTCCACCCCACTATGAAGAGTATTGAGTTTGGCCTACTCAAGGCACTTGCCGGCGGAACGCTTGACTGCGGCGAAAGCGGCTCCACGCTCCGCTTTATGTTGCCCGTCGCCTGCGCGCTGGGGGCAGAGGCAACCTTTGTGGGACAGGGCCGCCTAGGCGCACGCCCCCTCTCCCCGCTCTCCGACGAGATCATTGCCGCCGGCTGCGACCTGCAGGGTCTGGGCGGCTTTCCGCTCAAGACAAGCGGCCGTATGCGCCCGGGCACCTTTATCCTGCCGGGCAATGTGAGCTCGCAGTACATCTCCGGCTTGCTGCTGGCAGCCCCACTTCTGGCCCAGCCCTCCTGCGTGCAGGTAACAGGCCTTATCGAGAGCCGCCCCTATATCAACCTGACCATCCAGGCCATGAAGGCCTTCGGCGTCGAGGTCAACGTCGAGCGTATCCCCGCCAAGGACGGCCAGCCCGAGATTACGAACTTCCGCGTGAGCAGCGGCTCGTACCGCACGCCCGGCAGCGTAGCCGTCGAGGGCGACTGGTCCAACGCCGCCTTTTGGCTGTGTGCCGGCGCCATCGGCTCCGACCCCATCACTGTCGAGGGCGTGTCGCTCAGCTCCGCGCAGGGTGATCGCAACGTGCTTGCCGCGCTCTCGCGCTTTGGCGCCCGCATCGTGCGCTCCACCAACGCCGCCACCGTGCAGTCCGACAAGCTCGCCGGCTTTGAGATGAGCGCCCACGACATTCCCGACCTGGTGCCCGTTATCTCGGCCGTGGCCTCGCTGGCACAGGGCCGCACCTTTATCCGCGATTGCGCCCGTCTGCGCATCAAGGAATCCGACCGCCTGGTCACCACCACCCGCGAGCTCACCGCGCTGGGCGCGCAGGTGCGTATTGCCGGCGACGACCTCATCATCAAGGGTGTCGATGCCTTCACCGGCGGTG
>URMR01000107.1 GCA_900548935.1 uncultured Collinsella sp. | reverse complement strand
CGGGAAGTCATAATATTTACTTACCAGATTTACAAACGGAAGCGGTTCTTAACCCCAAAACCAGAACAGGTCAGAAGCAAAAATAACTCCTGACCTGCGATTTTCCTGGTGCCCCCGGGCGGATTCGAACCGTCGACACCCGCTTTAGGAGAGCGGTGCTCTATCCCCTGAGCTACGGAGGCATGTTGTACTAGTGTAGCAGATTTACTGCATCGCAATACGTCGCATGACTAGACTTCGAAGTTGCGGTGGAATAGTTCCTGCCTGAAGCATCTAAAGCCGTATTTAGGAACTATTTCACCGCAGCTTGTGAGGAGCTAGTTACCTTTGTGGAAGAGATTTTTGATAACGGAGGGGATGCTCTTGGCGCCCTTGGCCGTCACATCGATAAAGTCGGGCGAACGCACGAGCTTATCCTCGTCGACGTACTTGCGGACAGCACGAAGCGTCTCTTTGTCGTCGCGCGTCGAAAACGTAAAGTGACCGTTGTCCTTGGTGAAGATGGCAAAACGCGTGATCTTCTTGGTACCGCGCAAAACCTCGGCGGCAATATAGTCGACCTCGTCCCACGGGATTTGAATATAATCCTCGGGATTGCGCTCGTTATAGTACTCAAACGCCTTATTGCCCACCATTACGTTACCGTGACTGGTAAGCCCCATCAGGCAGGTTGCCGGCGTTGCCAGATCGACCGTGCTGTTCTGAGATTGCGCCATACGCGCCTCGCCCTCCAATAAAAACAATCGGACCGCATCCAGTGTACCCACCGGGTGCGGTCCGTTTCAATGGCTCAAAAGCCCTTGCCTAGCAATTCTCGGTCTTAAGCCGAAACGTGCTTACATGAAGCCGCAGAAGCGACCGATGATGCCGACGGCGAAGAGAGCCAGGATGATGACGATCGGGCTGACCTTCTTCTTGAGGAGCTTGCAGACCAGCAGGGTCAGGCACACGGCGGCAAGGCCGGGGATGAGCTGATCGAGGTTGGCCTGAAGCGTGGTGACCTTCATCTGATCAAGGGCGGTAGCACCGACGGAGTTGTACATCGTCAGCGCTTCCTTGATGCCCTCGGAACCGGAGGGCAGGCTAGCCCAGTCGATAAAGGCGCCAGCAGACTGCTTGACCGTGGAGACGATCGGGGTGAAGGAAATGGACACCCAGCGCTCGACCAGGGCGCCGATGATGAACATACCCAGGATGGAAGCGCCCTCGGTGACCTTGCCCATCAGACCACCGGAGAGGTCCTTGGCGATGGAGGAGCCGACCTTGTAGCCAAACTCCTGCGTGTACCACAGGAAAGCGTAACGGATGATGTTCCACGCGAAGAAGAACAGCAGCGGACCGACGATGCTGCCGGACATGGCCAGGGAAGCGCCCAGAGCGCCCAGAATCGGGCGAAGGGTGAACCAGAAGACGGGGTCACCGACGCCGGCGAGCGGGCCCATCATACCGACCTTGACGCCCTGGATGGCGACGTCATCGATCGGAGCACCGTTGGCGCGCTCCTCCTCGAGGGCGAGGGTAACGCCAATGACGGGGGCGGAAACATAGGGGTGGGTGTTATAGAACTCCAGGTGGCGCTTAAGAGCGGCAATCTGGTCATCCTTGCTGGTGTAGAGCTTCTTGATCGCAGGGATCATTGCGAAGCACCAGCCGCCGTTCTGCATACGCTCGTAGTTCCACGAGCCCTGAAGGAACTGATGACGGAAGCAAACCTTCTTGCGGTCAGCCTTGGTGAGCTGAATCTTGTTCTCTGCCATATGTATCACTCCCCTCCTACTCGTAATCGTTCAGAATGTCGCCGAGCGGGTCGCCGGAGCCACCGCCCATGCCGCCACCCTGCTTGGCCAGATCCTTAAGGCCAAGGTAGATGAGGGCAAGGGAGATGCCGATGAGACCGAGGGCGATCAGCGTGAGCTGAGGGATGGCAGCAAGGACAAAGCCGAGGATGAAGAACGGCCAGGTCTCCTTGGTGGCCATCATGTTGATGACCATGGCGTAACCGACGGAAGCGACCATGCCGCCGCCGACAGCCATGCCGCCGGACAGCCAGTCGGGCATAGCGTTAAGCGCGTTGGTAACGGCCTCAGCCGGGATGACGCACAGAAGCACTGCCGGGATGGCGATACGAAGGCCCTGCATGAGGATGGCAGCATACTGCCAGCGCTCGATGCCGGAGAAGTCGCCCTTCTCGGCGCAACCGTCCATGGCGTGAGCGATAGCGGTAGCAATGGTACGGCAAATCATGGTCAGGAACAGACCAGCGACCGACAGCGGGACGGCGACGGCGATGGCCGCGGTAACGGCCTTGGCCGAATCAGTGGCGCCGCCGTTGAGGGCGAGCACCATGATGATCGAAGAAGCGACCGAGGCCAGAGCGGCGTCAGGCGCGACGGCGGCGCCGACGTTAGCCCAGCCAAGGGCCATCATCTGGAGCGAACCGCCCAGGAGGATGCCCTCCTGAAGGTGACCGGTTACGAGACCGATAAGCGTGCATGCCACGAGCGGCTGATGGAACTGGAACTCATCCAGAATGCCTTCCATACCGGCAAGCAACGCGACAATCGCAACAAGCAGAATAGTGATTGCAGACATGTATCGGACCCTCCTTTACTATGCTTGAGCGGCCAGTTCGGCCTTAGCTTTCTTCAACATGGCGTCGAGATCCTCGGAAGCATCCGAAGGAACCTTGCGGACCTCGAACTTGACGCCCTTGGCCTTGAGGGCCTCGAGAGTCTTGACGTCGTCATCGCCCATAGCGACGGCGTTGGTGACGACGACCTTGCCCTTGGAGTGAGCCATGGAACCGATGTTGACTTCCTTGATGTCGACGCCGGCCTCGATGGCCTTGAGCAGATCCTGCGGGTTCTCAAAGAGCAGCATGGCCTTGGTGTCACCAAAGCGCGTGTCCTTGACGACCTCGGCCATCTTCTTGATGGGAACGACGTTGGCATGGACTCCCGGAGGGGCAGCCTGCTCGATCATGGTCTTGCGGAGCTCGTCGTGAGCAACGCCGTCGGAAACCACGATGATGCGGTTGGGGTTGATCTGCTTGGTCCACGTGGTGGCCACCTGGCCATGAAGCAGACGGGTGTCGATACGGACGTGGGCAATCTTGATGTGCCCATCGCCGATGACCGTTCCCGGAGGGATGGCGCCTGCAGGAGCAGCGGCGGCCGCAGCCGGCTTCTTCTCCTCGGGCTCCAGAGACTCGGGCTTGACGCGCACGCCAGCCTTAGCCTCAGTCACGAGATGTTTTGCGATCGCATGTGCAGTGTTCTTTGCGTCAAAGCGCTGCGAATATGCCTCGATGAGCATAGGCAGGTTGACACCGGTGACGATAGCCCAGGAATCGTGGCCCTCGATGAGCCCGCTGATCTGGTTGAACGGCGTGCCGCCCCACAGATCAACGAGGAAGAGCACCTGCTCCTGGTCTTCGAAGGAAGCGATTGCTTCCTCGACCTTGGCACGGAAGTCGTCGGGGCCCATGCTCGGCTCGAGCGAGACCACGGCAACAGACGGCTGATCGCCAAAGACCATCGAGCCCGTCTGCTTGATTCCAGCTGCCAAGTCCCCGTGGCTAGCAAGAACAATACTTACCATCACATAACCTCCTTTTTGTCTACGTAATTCCTACACGACATGAAAGGAGTATACCTGTTTGGTTTGTGGAATTATAGCTAAATCCGCAAAAGGTTGGATTATTTGTTTAAACGTCTAGGTTTGTTACAAGTTGATTACGTTACTGCTTTTTGACTCATTACACGACAAGGCGTCGCTCATCAAGCCAAGCATTTTACAGATACAAGCAGGCTGTTCATTAATATCGATTTTAGGCAAGCGCGAATGCGCTTGTACTGCCGCTATTTTGTTTAAACAGACATGGCTTGACTATTTTCGTGACTTATGGTCTATGAAACCACTCAAAATAGTTGCGGTGGAATAGTTCTTGTTTAAGAGCCAGAAGGCTGGATTTAGGAACTATTTCACCGCAACTTATAGGGAATCCTAGGCGATGTGGAGTGGGTTGGCGGCGTCGACGGCATCGGGGGCGTCGGAGAGGCCGTCAGGAGCAGCGTCTGCCGGATCCTCTTCGGGGGTCTCGATCTGTTTGATCATGACCTCTTGGCCCTGCAGCAGGTATGTCTCGCCGCTACCGCAATGGGGACAGCTCTTGCCGTGCTCGACCGTCGCGTAGTCGCGGCCACATGCCTCGCAATGCGTCACAGCCTCGACGGGCTCCACAACAAGCTCCGCGCCCTGCGCGATAGGCTTTTTATCTGCTGCCCAGCGCCAAGCGTCGAGCAGCAAGTCGGGAACGACGCCCGAGACCTCGCCCAACAGCAACGTTACGCTCGAAACGCGACGCACGCCATGAGCGCGCGCTACATTCTCGACATCGCGAATGATGTGGTAAACGATCCCCAATTCATGCACTTTTTCTTCCGCCGTTCCCGTTATGGCTACTTACTTGCGACCGAACTTAATCTTGATGGCGCGCTTGAGCGCGTACTTGCCCAGGCTTGGGAGCTTTTGCTCGTATTTGACCATCGTGGAGCACTCGGGGCGGTCGCGATCCAGATGGATGGCGTCAAACGCGCACTTGGTGGTGCACAGGCCGCAGCCGATGCACTTGTTGGGGTCGACGATCGAGGCGCCGCAGCCCAGGCAGCGGGCGGTCTCGGCGCGCACCTGCTCCTCGGTAAAGGTCTCAACATACTCGCTAAACGGCGCAGCCTTCTCGCGTTCGCGGTCCACATGCGCAACCTCGCGGCTCGCGTTGTCGTAGCTCTCGAGCACAACGTCGTCGCGGTCGAGTGCGGTGTAGCGGCGCTGATTGCGGCCGATGGTGAGCGTGGAGCCCGGCTGCACAAAGCGATGGATGGACACCGCGGCCTCGTGGCCGGCGGCGATAGCGTCGATGGCAAAGCTGGGGCCAGTGTAGACGTCACCACCCACAAAGATGTCGGGTTCGGCGGTCTGGTAAGTCTGGGGATCGGCAAGGGCGCCCTGGCCGCGGCCGAGCTCCACCTTGGAGCCAGCCAGCAGGTCGCCCCACACAATGGACTGGCCAATCGACATGACGACACGGTCGGCATCGACACGGCGCAGATCGTTCTCGTCGTACTCGGGTGCAAAACGGCCCTCGTCGTCAAAGACACGCGCGCAGCGCTTGAAGGTGATACCGCACACACGACCGGCCTCGTCCAGGTGAATCTCCTTGGGGCCCCAACCGCAGCTGATGTGAGCGCCGTCCTCAACGGCCTCGCGACGTTCCTCCTCACTGGCGGGCATCTGGACCTCGCTCTCCAGGCAGAACATCTCAACGTGCTCAGAGCCCAGACGGCAGGCGTTGCGGGCAACGTCGATGGCCACGTTGCCGCCGCCCACCACAATGGTGCGGCCGGGCAACGCGTCGATCTTGCCACTGTTAACCTCGCGAAGGAAGTCGACGGCCACGGTCACGTCCTCGGCATCCTCGCCCGGAATACCGGCAAGGCGGCCGCCCTGGCAGCCAATAGCAACGTAGAAGGCCTTAAAGCCCTGCTCGCGCAGCTCGTCGAGCGTCACATCACGACCGACCTCCACGCCATAGCGGAACTCGGCACCCATCAGGCGAATGACCTCGACCTCGGCCTCGATAACATCCTTCTGCAGCTTAAAGCTGGGAATACCGTAGGTGAGCATGCCGCCCGGGCGCTCGTTTTTCTCGAACACGACGGGCTTGTAGCCCTTCTCGGCCAGATAGAAAGCACAGGACAGGCCGGCCGGACCGGCACCGATGATGGCGATCTTCTGATCAAAGCCGCCAGCGCGCGTCGGCGTCACCACGGGCGGGACGTAGCGGGTCGCGGCATCCAGATCGCGCTGGGCGATGAACTTCTTGACCTCGTCGATAGCCACGGCGGCGTCCACACGGCCGCGGGTGCAAGCATCCTCACAGCGGCGGTTGCACACGCGGCCGCAAATAGCGGGCAGCGGGTTCTCACGCTTGATGAGCGCCAGCGCCTCGTCATAGCGGC
>URMR01000106.1 GCA_900548935.1 uncultured Collinsella sp. | reverse complement strand
ATGGCGATGCGCAGGGCGGCGGTGGCAGTTCGCTTGCCCACGCGGGTCTGGAGCATCCAGAGCTTGCCCTGCTCGATGGTGAACTCGATATCGCACATATCGCGGTAATGATCCTCGAGCGTCAGGAACACGCGCTCGAGCTCTTCGCCAGCGGACTCGAGGCCCGGGGTGGCCTTGAGATCGGCGATGGGCTCGGTGTTGCGAATGCCGGCGACAACGTCCTCGCCCTGGGCATTAACCAAAAAGTCACCATAGAACTCCTTGGTGCCGTCGGCCGGGTTGCGCGTAAAAGCGACGCCTGTCGCAGAGGTCTCCCCCTTGTTGCCAAAGGCCATAGCCTGCACATTGACGGCAGTACCGAGCTCGTCGGAAATGCCGTGCTGCTTGCGGTAGATGCAGGCGCGCTCGTTCATCCAGCTGCCAAAGACGGCCTGGATGGCAAGGCGCAGCTGGAGCTCCGGGTCGTGCGGAAAGACGGGCTTGCCGTCGGCGACCTCGAGCTCGGGATACAGGGCGGCCTCGACGTTCTCGGAGAAGATGCCCTTAAAGACCTCGACGAGCTCCTGCAGGTCCTCGGCCGAAAGCTCGGAATCGACGCGAACGCCGGCGACCAAGCGGGCCTGGGTCAGCGCGTTCTCGAACAGATCGGAGTCAACACCCATAACGACGTTGGAGAACATCTGGATAAAGCGACGGTAGCTATCCCAGGCAAAACGCGGGTTTTGCGTCTGTGCGATAAGACCCTGGACGGAGTCGTCGTTGAGGCCCAGGTTGAGGACCGTATCCATCATGCCGGGCATGGAGAACGGAGCACCCGAGCGAACCGACACGAGCAGCGGGTCGTTGGCGTCGCCGAGCTTTTTGCCGCAGCGGGCCTCGAGGTCGGCCTCGGCAGCAACGATCTCATCGAGTGCGCCCTCGGGCCACACGTTGCCGGCACCGGAGTACTCGACGCAAGTCTGGCAGGTAATGGTAAAGCCACCGGGAACCGGCAGGCCGATGCGGCTCATCTCGGCAAGGTTTGCGCCCTTGCCGCCAAGCACGAAGTTCATGGACTTGTCGCCCTCGGTGACACAGGTGCCCTGGGCGTCGGTTCCAAAACGGTAAACCCTCTTGCAATCGCTCACGATACTTCCCCTTTCATGCACTTACGCGCACGACCATGGTAACGAATCGACCCGCCGAATGCGGGCCGTGAGGGAACTATACGGCGGGCATTGAGCGGGCTTGCGTAGAGGGCGAGGGGTTTGGTAAACGTGGTAAATGTGGCGGTAAACGGTAGGTAAAGGTGGTTACCTTATGAAGATACCAATGCAAGGGAATTGCAGGTCAAATGCAAGTTCTTTGCTAAATCGCTTTACCAATATCGTGCAATATTTTTAGGTAGTCTTTAAAAGCCGGTGCATTTTTAGCTACTCCAATGAGTTAGCTTTGCTGGGCTCGGCGGGCGGCGCGGAGGGCACGGGCTTCTTGGATTTCCATCAAATGACCGATGATCTCGGAGGCGCTCTCCTCGATCGCCTTGCCGTCGGTACGCACCACAAAGCAGCCCAGGCGCTTCATGAGGGCGCGAGCTTCCTCGAGTTCGCTGCGTACGCTCTCGGGCTCGGCATAGGAGCCGGCAACGGCACGGGCGTAGTCATCGCCCAAGCGGCTATCGCGAATCCCGGAAATCACATCGACAGTCGAAATCAGTCCGAACAACCGCATCGGGTCGACCTCGTAAATTGACTTCGGCGGCTCCATGCCATGGGCCAAAGGAACATTGGCAACCTTGTAACCCTGATAGGCCAAATACATCGAAAGGGGCGTCTTGGACGTACGCGACACACCCAGCAGCACGATATCGGCACCCGACAGATCGTCGCAACCGCGCCCGTCGTCGTGCTCAACGAAATACTCCATGGCCTCGATGCGATGGAAATAGCGGTCATCGGTCTTGTGAATCACGCCTGCAACGCCCTTGGGCGACGCACCGATGAGCGACGACAGCACGGCGAGTGTCGGGCCGATCAAGTCGACCGAGCGGATATGCAGCATGCCCAGGTAGTCGAGCACGCGAGCGCGCAGCGCCGGTTCGACGATGGTGTGGAACACGGCGATATCGCGATGGTCCGCATCGACGCGCGGTCCCACAAACGACTTGACCTGCTCCACCGAGGTCACCTTAGGCAGGCGCAAGAGACGAAAAGCCCCTTCATCAAATTGCCCGGACGCCGCAAGCACCACCTCACAAGCGGTATCGCCGAGCGAGTCGGAGATAACGATAACGGTGGGACGAGCGGTGACCGGGCAATCCATGCGGGGCTCCTTTTGCGCTTATGCGCAGGCTGGCTTACTTTTTGCGAGCAAGCTCACCGATGTTGGCGATGCCGGAGAAAACGGCCTCGAAGCGGTTGAGCAGCTTAAGGCGATTATCGCGGAGCTGCTCGTCCTTGTCCATGACCATGACCTCGTCGAAGAAGCGGTCGATGGGCGCGCGCAGGGCGGCGAGGGCGGCAAATGCGGCCGGGTAGTCCTCGGCAGCAAGGGCGGCATCGACAGCGGTCTGAGCAGCCTCGGAGGCGTCGGCGAGCGCGAGCTCGACCTCGCCCATCAGGCTGCGGTCGTACTCCGCACCCAGCTCGGGCTTGGAGATGTGCGCGGCGCGGGCATAGGCGGTAGCCAGGTTGTCGAAGGTCTCGGTATCGTTCTTGCGGGCCTCGTCGAGCGCAGCGCAGCGGGCGAAGAAGACGGACGGGGCGATGATGTGCACCGCGGAGACGGCGGCGACGGTATCGGCCGGAATCCTCTCGTCGCGGGCCATGCTCACCAAGCGGCCGTGGAAGAAGTCACGGACCTGCTGGGCGACCTCGGCGGCGTCGAAGTCAATGCCCTGCTCGCTATAGAGCTCAAGGGCAAAGTCGATCAGCGACGTGGGGTCAATCGGCAGACGATCGCGCAGGATGTTGATGATGCCGATGGCGGCGCGACGCAGCGCGTAAGGGTCGGAAGAGCCGGTCGGGGGCTCACCGATGGCAAAGATACCGGCAATGGTATCGAGCTTGTCGGCACAGGCCACGATGCAGCCAGCAGTGCCCTCGGGCAACTCATCACCGGCAAATCGGGGACGATAATGATCGCGAATGGCGTGGGCGACCTCGTCGTTCTCCCCCATCGCGGTGGCGTAGTAACCGCCCATCACGCCCTGCTGGCTCGTGAACTCGACGACGGCGTTGGATACCAGGTCGGCCTTGCACAGGTGCGCGGCGCGAGCAGCGTCGGCGGCAAGATGGGCGCCCAGATGAGCCTCGCGGGCAATAGCGAGCGCGAGCTGCTCGATGCGCTCGGACTTGGCGAGCACGCTACCGAGCTTCTCCTGGAAGGCAACCTTGGCCAGACGCTCGCGGAACTCGTCGAGGGAGATCTTCAGGTCCTCCTCGTAGAAGAACTTGGCATCGTCCAGACGGGCGCGCACGACGCGCTCGTTGCCGTCGATCACGCGCTCGGCGTTCTCGGGCTTGCTGTTGGAAACGACCACGAACTCACGCGTGAGCTTGCCCTCGCCGTCATAGATCGGGAAGTAGCGCTGGTTGGTGAGCATGGACTCGCAGATGATCTCGTGCGGGACCTTGAGGAACTCCTCGTCAAAGGTACCGACGAGCACCGTCGGCCACTCGCAGAGGTTAATGACCTCCTCAAAGACCTTCTTGGGCGTATCGACATGGCAGCCGGGACGGGCAGCCTCGACCTCGGCGATACCGGCAAGGATGGCCTCACGACGACGCTCGGCAGAAAGCACGCCGGCGTCCTCAAGCACCTGCTCGTAGACGGCGGGGCTGGCGACCACATGGTCACCAGGGCCAAGTACGCGATGACCGCGCGTGGTGTTGCCACTCGTCACGTCGGCAAACGACACGGGCACAACATCCTCGCCCAAAAGGCAGCAGATCCAGCGGACCGGACGAACAAAGGTCGCATGCTCGTGACCCCAGCGCTGAGAGCGGTAGTTGGGCCACTGCAGGCCAGCGATAGTCTTCTCGCACAGGGCCGTCAGGATCGGGGTGGCCGGGGCGGAAGGGATGTTCTTCTCGGCAAAGACGTACTCACGGCCGTCGGTGTCCTCGCGACGGACCAGGTCCTCGGCAGCCACACCGCACTTGCGAGCGAAGCCTTGGGCGGCCTTGGTGGCGTTGCCGTCGGCATCAAAGGCAATGTTTGCCGCGGGACCACGCTTGACCTCGTGAACCTCGTCGGTCGCGGTGGCGACGTCGGCCACGAGCGCAGCCAGACGACGCGGGCTCGAGATCACGCGGACCTCGCCGTGGGCCAGGCCGGCCTCGTCGAGACCCTTGGCAATCATGGTGCCAAGCTGCTTGACGGCATTGTTCAGCGGTGCAGAGGGCATTTCCTCCGTACCGATCTCAAACAGGAAATCCTTAGCGTCTGCCATGGCTTACGCCACCTCGCCTTCCTGGTCGGCATTCTCGTTGACTCCGGCGACCTCGGCCATGTAGGCCTCGCAGCACGCCTTGGCGACGGCGCGGACGCGCAGGATGTAGTTGGCACGCTCGACCGCGGACAGTGCGCCGCGGGCATCGAGCAGGTTGAAGGCATGGCTGCACTTCATGACGCAGTCGTAAGCGGGCAGCGGCAGCTTGCGCTCGAGGCAGGAGTGGCACTCGGCCTCGTAGTCGTCAAACTTCTGACGCATCATCTCGACGTTGGCGACCTCAAAGTTATAGGCACTGAACTCGCGCTCGTTCTCGAGGAACACGTCGCCATAGGTCATGGGCGTGCCGTCGGGCAGGTAGCTCCACACCAGGTCATAGACCGAGTTGACGCCCTGGGCGTACATGGCGATACGCTCCAGGCCGTAGGTGATCTCGACGGGCACGGGGTCGACCTCGATGCCGCCCACCTGCTGGAAGTACGTAAACTGCGTGACCTCCATGCCGTTGAGCCAGACCTCCCAGCCAAGGCCCCAGGCGCCCAGCGTCGGGCTCTCCCAGTCGTCCTCGACAAAACGGACGTCATGGTCGTTGGGGTCCAGGCCAATGGCAGCCAGCGAACCCAGGTAGAGCTCCTGAGCGTTGACCGGCGACGGCTTGATGAGCACCTGGAACTGATAGTAGTGCTGCATGCGGTTGGGGTTCTCGCCGTAGCGGCCGTCGGCGGGACGGCGGCAAGGCTGAGCGTAGCAGGTGCGCCACTCGGCGGGACCGAGCGAGCGCAGCGTGGTCGCGGTGTGGAAGGTACCGGCACCGACCTCGGAGTCATAGGGCTGCATAATGACGCAGCCCTGCTCGCCCCAGTACTGCTGGAGGCGCAGGATGATGTCTTGGAAGGAAAGCGATGAAGCGTTCATGCCTCTATTATCCCCTCGTCGAAACGATTACACGGTTAGGTACTGTACTATAGCGGTTTTTAGTCGATAGCGCCGATGCGGTTGAGCGGCCAGTAGCGCACAAGCGCCACGGCGATCAAATCAGAGCGATCGACGGGACCAAAGTAGCGTGAGTCGGCAGAGTTTTCGCGGTTGTCGCCCATCACCCACACGCACCCGTCGGGAACGGTGTAGGGATAGCTTACCTGAGCGCCGGGAGCCTGGACCGAAAGCGGCCAGCTCATGCCGGTCGTGTAGTCCTCGTCGAGCGCCTGGCCGTCAACGACCACCTTGCCGTCCTGAAGGTCGACCGTCTGGCCGGCCGTGGCAATAACACGCTTGACGAGAACATCGTGCTCGGAGGTGCCATCGGGGTTGTGGAACACCACGATATCGCCTTGGCTGACAGGCTGGCCGAGTTCAAGGCTCACCTTTTGCGCCAGGATCTGGTCGCCGATCTCGATCGTGGACTCCATGGAGCCGGTGGGCACCACAAAGGGTTCGACCACAAACGAGCGAATCAGGAAGGTGGCGACCAGTGCGATCGCGACGACCACGATCCACTCAAACGCACCCTTTAGCACGGAATGCTGCGATGGAACCATTCTCACTCCTTGCTCTGCGAATACGATGCGTCCAGGATGTCCTGTGCGTATGCGCGCTCCTCGGGCGTAAGCCGCGCCGTCTCGATCAGGTCGGGACGCCAGCGGCAGGTGCGCTCGATGGCATTCTTACGGCGCCAGGCGTCAACCTTGGCATGGTCACCGCTCACGAGCACCGGCGGCACGC
>URMR01000105.1 GCA_900548935.1 uncultured Collinsella sp. | reverse complement strand
GCCCATGTCGGCATAGTCGTAGACCGAGTAGGTATTGATCTCGGTCCAGCTATGATCGGTGTTCTCGGAGCTATTGCCGCGCGAGACCGTCAGGTACATGGTCACAATGCCCGAGTCGTCGTAGACCTCGTACAGCTCATCTTTATCGCGAAGGTGCTTGGTACCGTCCGAGGACTCGGCCTTTTTAATCTTGTCCTGCTTTTTGACCTTTTTGGTCGAGGAGTCATCCTGCACCGAGCAGCCCGAAAGCAACAGCGCACCGGCAGCCGCCTCAAACAGGCGACGGCGAGACATCATCCTATCGGTCATCAGAACCTCCCCAATGTTTTTGGTACAGGCGAACCACCATACGTTCAAACGCACTGCGCGGCTCACCGCCCGCGCGCTTGTCCTCGTAGCATTGCTCAACACGGTCGAGCACCCGGCCAAGTTCGGTAAACCAGCCCGTCTTGTCGGTCGCCACAATGGGTTGCTGGCTCAGGATACGATACGGCAAGTTGGCGGTATAGGTATCGAGCCGCAGCAGCGCCACGATAAAAAACACCGCCGCACCCAACAAAAAGCCAAAGCCGTAAATCTGCTGCGGCAAAAGCAACGAAACGGCAGTCGCCAGCCCGGCCACACCGGCAAACAGGCCCGAAGCCAGCACGGCCCCCTTATAATCGGTAAAGTACAGCAAGATAAGCATCACCGTATTGCCCACGGCATACAGGCCATAGCCCACGCACAGCGTGCGAAAATACCCGTGCATAAGGTTGTTAAAGCCCAACGGTAGGGCCGACAGCACCGTGGTCTCGAGCGAAATGACCGCCGCGGTCACAAACAGCTGCTTGAGCGCACAAAAGCGCAGTTCGCTGTTGAGCGTGGAGAGCATCTCCTCCTCGGCCACCACAATATCGCCTACCACGCCGCCGTCATTGAACAGGCTGTAGTAGTCACGGTAGCGCGGATAGAAGTTGACCTCGACCGAGACCACAAAGTTGACGGTCGTGACCAGGATCGTCAAAAACGCAATGAGCGCCGGCACATCGTAGTAGGGCGCACCATAAAACAAGCCCTTGACCTGCACGCCAATGGGACCGGCCCAAATAATCACCAGGTGCGCAAAGAGTCCCAGATTGGTTAACAGACCCGTGAGCGCCAGCGGCATAAACTGATCGAGCCACCGCAAAAAGGGCCAGGGGCTGCGGTCGCTCTGAGGAAAATACCGGTACAGCAGCACCACGTCCCAGGCGAGCATGACGCTGTAGCCCAGAGCAATTGACGCCAAAAGGCCCTCGACCGGCGGCAGTCCCAGCGCCAGCGCGGCCAGGGCGCACAGGCACGCCACGCCAATGGCAGCCGCAAAGCTGCACAGGATGCCGCGGTAGTCCTTGATGGCCGTGAGGTAACTCATGCCGTTCCAGTTGACGATCATAATGTTGAACAGCCACAGGCACAGCAGCCCCTGCAGCAGCGTGGCGCCCGAGAACAGCAAAAAGACGCCGTAGAGCACCGTGCCCGCAACGAGCATGACAGCATTGGAGCCCCAAAACGAAGGCAGAATCTCGTCCTCGCGCTCGGCAAACAGCATGTCGGCCAAAAAGCGCGTGACCGGCATGGAGAAAAAGCTCGTGAGCGTAAGCGACGCCAGCAGCGTATAGGTCACCATGCACACCAGCAGATCTTGGTTGGCACGGCCCACACCCCACAGACCGCACAGCACCAAGATACCCACCTGCAGCAGCACGCCCAGCAGCATGGGGCCCGTGCACACAATGCCAGCGTAGCCATAGGCGCGCATCGTGGCAAACAGACCCTTGCGCCTAAACAGGCGCTTGAGCTCAAAACCGATTCCGGCCACCGGCTACACCTCCTTCTTGGGCAAATTGAACGCGCGAGCCGTCTCGTCGTACAGCGCGCGATAGTTGGCGAGCATCTGCTCGTGCAAAAAGTACGTGGCAACGCGACGCTGCCCGCGCTCCCCCATCTCAATGCGACGGGCGCGGCTCACGCACATGCGCTCCATGGCATCGGCCAAGCCCTTGCGATACATGGGCGGCGTCACAAATCCCGCCACGCCAAAGTCATCGCCTGGAGCGCCTTCGAGCAGCTCGCGACAGCAGCCCACCTCGGTCGTCACGCAGGGACGGCGCGCTGCAAGCGACTCCAGCACGCTAAGCGGCTGGCCCTCAGAGATGCTCGTCAAAATGGTAAAGTCGAGCTTTTCCATGTACTCGACCACGTTGACGCGACCGGTAAAGATCAGGTCGCGCACGCCCAGGGTATCGACCAGCGCGTGGCACTCGGCGCCGTACTCTTCGTCGTCCACGCCGCCCATAATGTGCAGGCGCACCTTGGGCAGGCGCTCGTGCAGCTCAAAGAAGGCATAGATCATAGTCTTGACGTCCTTGATAGGTGCCAGGCGCACCACCGCGCCAATGTCCACCCAGCCGTCATCGGGCTTTAAGGGAATGTCCTTAAAGCGGTCGAACTGAATGCCGTTGGGGATAACCAGGCATTTGTCTGCATCGCAACCCATATCGATCTGCGTCTTGCGGGCGTTATGAAACAAACTCGTCACGCGGAAGGCGCGGCGGTAGATCTCCTCCGAAAGCAGGTAGAAAAAGCGAATCCAGCGGTCCTTAAACGACGGCACCACCCAGTCGGCGCGAATGATCTCTTCCTCGCGCTCGCGGGTATAGATGCCGTGCTCGGTGAGCAGCACCGGCGCATGGTGAACGCTTGAGCCCAGGCAGGCGAGCAGGCCGCCGTAGCCGGTCGAGATAGCGTGGTACACATCGGCAACTGGCACCTCGCTGCCCAGCAGGTAGAGCACCGGCAACAGCATAGAGCGCATGGTGTGGAATGCGTCGGCGAAGGGCGTGTAGGGGTACTCGGCAAGGCACACGTCGCGGAAGATATCCATAAACGTGCGGCTCTGCAAAAACGAGAGCGGATGCACGTGGCGGCGCTGGAAAATGTCGAACAGCACGTCCCAGTCCGGATTGGAGAGCGAAACCAGACGGCGCAACGCCTCGCGCTCGCGGTCGTCAAAGTCGACTTCCTCCTGCTCGCCCGAAAGTCGCAGGGCATCGTCCAGGAACACCTCGTGCACCTCGACGACGTTGCCGGGCAGCTCGTAGACAAACTTGTCGCGGTCTTCGGCGTGGGCGCCAATCACCCACAGCACAAACTCGTGCTCGGGCATGGCCGTGATGTAGCCGTGCATCCAGGTGGACACACCGCCGTGCACGTAGGGGTAGCAGCCCTCGAGCACTAAGCAGATTCTCATCGGTCGCCGCCCTCCTTGCGCCCAATCGTCACGGTCTTGTCCGTCGCTTTGACTAGGTACAGGTCGCCCGTCAGATGCGTAATCTCGCCACCCGTGACTGTACCCGGCTCGCCGTTGTTGGCACGAAACATGAGCCACGTCTCGTCGTGGAAATTACCCAGGCTAAGCGTCCAAGCATCCGCGCTGGTATCCACGCTCACCGTCACCGACGAAAAGCGCTGGATGGCGCCCGAGCATTCCGAGCCGGTCTGGCGACGCAGGTCGGGCGCAGACTTGGTAAGCCAGTCCAGGTAGTCGGTCAGGCCGCCCTTGTAGACTTCCCAGCCCTCCTTGGCGCCGCGATCGGGATCGAGCAGGTCGTCCGGGTGCATAAAGTGCGTACTCACGTAGTGCATGTTGAGCTCGGACACGGCAGCCAGGCGCATATAGGAATCGTCGACCATGCCGCCCGAGACAATACGCGGCTGCTCCACAATACCATCGCTCGCCACGCCAAACTCCTGCACGTACGGCAGGTCGGTACCGTCCTCAAAGTACGTACTAGCAATAGTCTTAATGCGCGGAACGTCGGTGCCGATAAGCTGGCGCGCGCGGGCCGAAAGGATATTCGACGGTGGCACGTAGACCGAGCCGTGCGCGTTGGGCAGCACCTCGTCCTGGAAGGCTATAAGCTCGTTGAGCGAAGCGACGAGCGTTTCCTTGTTTTTCCACGTCTTGTAGACGTACAACGTACCATAGTCGGTGTCCCAGAGTGCCAGCGGCTGATGGTTGTAGCCGTGGAAGCCCAGCTCTCCGCCCATCTGCAGCAGCATGCCGCCAAAGTAGCGGAACTGCGTGGTATCGGCCTGGCGCGCGGGCTCGGTCTGGTTGACCGCGTCCTCGTAGTTTTCGATCATCACGCCGGTATAGCGAATGCCGTATTTTTGCGCGAGCTTTTGCAGATCGGGCCACCAGACCTTGGCATAAAAATCGGCGACGGAAAGCCCGTAGTCGCGCTTGATGTAGGTGCCGTCGCCCGAGGGCACAGGGCTAGGAAAGTCGTCCAAATAGAACACGGCGCTGTTGATGACCGGATAGGCCGTGGCATCACCCAGCAAGCTTATGGCCGAAGTATAGAACCCACGCATGACCTTGTCGTAGATGCCAATGTTGCACACCACGGTGTGACCACTGCCGCAATCGTTAGACCAAATGAGCGGCGTACCCGCGTCACCGGTCTTTGCCCATACGTGCGCCGTATCGCGCAATGAAACCGAGAGCGAAGAATCGAAGGGATCCGAGAACTCGTAGCGCTCTCCTCCGCCCAACATAAAGTCCTCGCTCGGAACGATACTTTCGGCTTTCGCATAGTCATATCCGGCCGATTCGATCCCAAGCTTGGAAGCAATAGCCTGCAGGTAGTTCGAGTTATCTGGCGTCATGCCCAGCATGAGTGAGCCGCCCGCACTCACCCAACTCATCAGATCGGTCAGATGCGCACCCAGTCCGTCAAGCGAGGGCATAAGCACAATCACGCGATCAAACGACGTGAGCGATGGGATCGCGTCCGCACCGTCGGTGGCAATATCAACATCGCGATGGGCGATCTTCATGTCCAGCAAAATCTGGTCGAACTGGTCTTTAACGTCGTCGACGCTATCTTGGGCCGAGTCGGTAATGACCAGGCACGTGGGCTTTTGGCCAAAGATTGCCGAGCTTGCAGGCGTAGCGTCGGTGGCGGCGAGCATGCCCAGCTTGTGCTGTCCAGAGCTGTACTGCACGCCGGCGCGTTCGATCAGCAGAACGGCGGCCATGACGATAAAAACAGCCCACACTACAAGCAGTCCCATCCAACGAAAGCGGCCCGCACGGTCGCGGATATGTTGCACCACGCTCATCTGGCCTCCTCCCCGTCGCGCCAAAACGCCAACTTTTCGCGGTTGTCGGCGCTCAAATACACATGTTGCTTGTCAATCGCATCGATCACACGGTGAACCTCGTCACCGTCGCGGCGCATCACGGCCAGGCGCAGGCAAAGCATCCAAACCTCCTGCTCCTCGGGCACGTCGAGCACCAGCTGGTCGATCACGGCCTGCGCCTCGTCGATCTGTCCGACATCGGCCAGCGCCGTCGCATATCGAATGCGCAGCTCAAAGGTGTCCTCGCGCTCGCAGCGACGCGCAAGCAGGCGCGCGTACTGTTGGCGCTGAATCTGAGCCACGCGCCCCTCAGCCAAACCCGAGCCCAAGTATTCACCAAGAAAATCGCAGTATTCGTTGAGGTTTTGCGCACTCGGGTCCGTCTTAAAGGCACGCTCCAGCTGCTGCAGTTTAAGGTCGGACTCCTTGGAGATCTGCGCCACCGCCGTCGCGGCATAGTGCGCCACCTCAACGTCGTCGTTAAGCTTAGCCGCCTGTAGCTGCGCCAGGTACGCGTCGGGCTCCTCGGTGAGCATGGAAAGCATTAGACGGCGCCGGTATGCCGGGTCGTTGACGATGAGCGCCTCCTCGAGCGGGACCACGCCTGCATCGGCGTCACGGTCGTGCACCAAGATGCTGCGATGCAGGTCGTCGTTAAAGCGCAGCGACTCCAGCGCAGACTCTTTCAGCCCCTCGCCAAACACCGCGCTGCGGACCGATAGCAGAACCACCAGCAACGGGCCCCACAGCGGCACCAGCACTATCACACCCAGCATGTGTCCGCGCACCGGCAGCAGGCCCAGCTTCATGAGCGTCCACAGCATCAGGCAAACCAGCGCATGAATCAGCAGCAAGACGGCAGCAACGACAAGCGAGATCAAGCGCCATCCCCCTCACCGTCACCGGTGTAAGAGATGTGCTGCAGCAGCGCCACGATGTCCTCGCCGTCGACGGGCTCCACCGCAATCCGCTTTGCGCTCAGGCGCTCGCGGATAATGGGCAGATCGCACGCCTTTGCCTGGCGCATAA
>URMR01000104.1 GCA_900548935.1 uncultured Collinsella sp. | reverse complement strand
TCGCATCGGGCGGAGGCGGCAGCACCTCAAAGAGCGAAGGCAAGGAAAAGGCCCCCGTCGCCGAAAAGACTGACTTTATCTGGTTTAAGGTCGAGATGCCCGAGGGCGTTGGCGTAAGCGACTCCGCCGGCAAGAACGCCGACAGGGTCCAGCTCACCTTCCCCGAGAACGAGAACACCACAGTCGACCGTTTCATCCCCGTTTGGCAAGAGAAGATGACGGCCGAAGAGTCCTTTGCAGAGCAGGCCGAAAGGCACACCGGAACGTTCCAATGGGAGGATGGCGACCCGTCGAGTACAACGGCAGAACATGGCTCACCGGAACGTGCAAGGACAACGGCGGCACTTATACCTACCTCTTTACCGACGTCGACACGGGAAGCGTCTATATCATGATTAGGAACGTCGACCTTCACAAGAAAGAAGCCGAGACGCTCCTCAGCTCCATCGAGTTCCCCGACGACATCAAGGCGGCCGTCACCGAGGCACGCGAAGTTGAGATTTCGAGCATCGAGATCAAGTAGCAAGGGTTCGCGCACGCCCGCACGAACGCCCCATTAAATGAACGGGCACCCAACCCTGGGGAGGGCCGACAGCATCGGCCCTCCCCTCTTTTTGTTCGGCAAAACATTGCCACTTGTCGGCGCAAATCCGGCCCTCAGAATGGGACACATGGCCCACCCTAGCGAGCCGTCCACGCGTACAGTAAAGGCAGGTAATCCGTGGGCGGTTACAGATCGAGGAGGACACGACCATGAAAAAGAAGGCCTTTGCGATTCTCACCCTCTGCATAAGCCTCTTTGCCGCAGTTGCCCTGGTGGGCTGCGGTGGCAGCGGCGACGCTACCGGAAGTGGCGGTGGCGGCGGAGCAGAAAAGCCAGCCGTGGATATGAGGACCGACTTCATTTGGTTTAAGGTCGAGGTCCCCGAGGGCGTCGAGATCACCGACGTCGCAGGCGACACCGCCGACAGGGCCCAGTTTAAGTTCACCGAGAGCGAGCATGCCAGCGATCGCTTCATCCCTGTCTTCGATCCTGACAAGAACGCCGACGAACTGTTCGACTACGAGGCAAAGTGGAAGGCCAACTCCGGATGGACCGAGAGCGATCCCGTTAAGTACAACGGCAAGACCTGGCGCAGTGCCTACTTCACGCACTCGGGCGGCGTAACAACCGAATACTTCACCGACGTTGACGGCGGCAGTGTGTATGTGCGTATCGACAACGTCGAGGAGCACAAGGACGCCGTCGAGACCATGATGAAGTCTCTGGAATTTGCCGACGACATCGCCGAGGCCAAGACCGAGGCCATGGACGTCAAGCTCGACGATATCGAGATCAAGCGCTAAAGCTCCAACGGCATGCAGCAGCGCCGTTTTAGCTCAGCCGGGATGCAAGGTGCGACTCCTTGCATCCCGGTTTTTTGTGTTCGAAAGCGCCCGGTCACATCACCATATTGAGCACGTTGACGAATTCCTGGGCCCGGGAGCGGCTACTGAGGCTGAAGGTGCAGGCGGTCAACAGCCGGTTACTGTGCCTCTGTTGTCCCTGGCGTTTCATTCTAGTAGCCACGAGGCCCTTTCGCGAAGACCTCCGACGACGTCGCAGTTTCTGTCCCCGCCAGGCTTTATGATAATCGCCATTAGCCAGCCATTAGCTATTAAGCAGCATCCCTCAAGAGGAAAGTGGGAGATACGAATGGGCACACCAAAACCGTCTTTGCGCGACTGCATCTATGGGCTCGCCGTCGGTGACGCGCTGGGCGTTCCCTACGAGTTCAGGCCTCGTGGCACGTTCGAATGCACCGACATGATCGGCTACGGCACGCATGGACAGCCCGCCGGTACCTGGAGCGACAACACATCTATGACGCTTGCTACCTGTGACTCGATTAGGGAGCTTGGGCACATCGACACCGCAGACATGCGCGACAAGTTCGTGAGCTGGATTGCCCGTGGCGAGTATACGATCGACGGCGTTTTCGATTACGGCGGCACGACCGCCCGCGCCTTGCGTGCCGGCAAAGGAGGCTCCGGCGAGCGCGACAACGGCAACGGTTCGCTCATGCGCATCGCTCCCCTGGCGTTCACCGATGCGACAGACGAAGAGGTCAGCAAGGTCTCAGCAATTACGCACGCTCACAGAACGTCAACCGACGCATGCGTCATATTTGTCGAGCTGATGAGAGACGTGCTGAACGGCGTGCTCCTCTCGTGGGCACTCCATCTGAAAGGCGTGCCAAAGCAGGAAATCAGGTCAGGTGGCTTCGTGCGCGACACGCTTAAGGCCGCTACCTGGTGCTTCGTCAACACTAACAGCTACGAAGATTGCGTGCTTGCCGCCGTCAACCTGGGCGACGACACCGACACCACCGCAGCCGTCGCAGGTCCCCTCGCCGGCACAGCCTACGGTATCGAGGCCATCCCGCAGGAGTGGATCGATACCCTACGAGGAAAGGATCTGATAGAACGGTGTTTGTTTTAGGACACGTCTTCAACGAAGACAATGTTAGTCAACGCAATGATTAAGGGACCACATAAATGATGATTACAAAATGCGCCGTCATGGGTCCGTTCGTCACAGAGCAAAGCACCGTGGGGCTGTACACCGTGTTGGTATTCGAATCCCCGCAGCCGCAGAAAAGGGCCGGTTGCAGCCGGCCCTTTAAGACGATGGCACCTGCGTTGCCCGCGCTTCCAAAGTTGACCGACTGAGGAGCGGGTTCCGCGACACAACATGATTTTACCCAGTGGGACGGCTCCTTTGCAGCCGTCCCACCGTTTATTTAGATCTACTACGATGGACAGCTCGCACTACTGCGCACTGTCCCGTACCGCTCCCCTACTTCCCAAAGATCGCGCCGAACAGGCCCTTGCGCTTGGGCTTTTCCTCTCGGTAGGAGCCCTCGGCCACCGCTGCCACCTGGCGCGGTTGCTCGCCGCCTCCACGGCGCACGATCTGGTACAGGAAGGGCGATTTAACGTATTTGACCTCGATGGGCGTGGCATGCACGGTGCTTTCACCGGACAGATGCAGGCTCGGGTTGAGCGGCGCCACCACATGCGTCTCGCGCTTGTCGCTAAACACCACCGCGGCCGCGCGACCCGTCTGGCCGTTCACGGCGATGCGCACCTGCTCGCCATCGTGGCTGTCCGTCGCCGGGCGATCGACAAAGTAGACCGGTACCATCACCAGGCCGTCCTTATGCTTGCGAGTCTTGCGCGCCCAGGTGCGAATGCTCTTTTTATTGAGCCCCAGCACCGCCTCGGCATCGTTGCCGGCAATGTCGAGCGCCAGCTTATCAATGACCACCTGGTCCTTGGTAGACGCATCGACGGAGACGACGCGGAAGTCGCCTTCCTGCATGGCCGGGTCAAACGGCCCAACCTTGGCAAAGTCCCACGGCTCCAGAATGCCCATAAGGCGAACGTCCAGGTAATTTGCTCTGGGATACGCCCAGTCGAGCACCTCGTAGTAAACCAGGGTCTCCTTGCTCAGTCCCTTGCCCGGGAAGGACACCATCATGCGCAGGTCCGCGAGCGCCATAGGAAAATAGAAGAGCATCATGTCATTTTGGATCGCGTCTTCCACGTCGTGCCCGGCAAAGGCGTCGGGGTACTGGCGCACCAGCTGCAGCGCGTTGGCACGTGCCTGTTGCGGCGTTATCTCGCAAGGAATACCCTGCTCAGGCACATACTCGGCACCAACGCCCATGGTCAGGCGCTTGCTAAAGGTACCGGGTTTGAGCAGGTCGGCTACGCCGATCTTATTACCGCAGGACGGGCACTCAAACACGCGCTGGGTCGATGACCCCTCAAAGGACGCGCCACAGAAGGGGCACGGAATACTCACGTGCGCAGCCTCTTGGAACTCCTGCGCCGTGCCGCGGTCCTCCCACAGCAGATGCTCCAGAACCGACTGATTGCGCCAGTACGCATTAAAGAAATACCAGTCGGGGTCCACCGGGCGCTCGAGCTGCGACACATGGGTGAGCTTAAGCAGCCCATCGACAACCGTCAGCGGCGCATGGCGAATGCCCAGGGCGCTTTTGGGCTCCCCCGCATCGGCCTGCCACGGAACGACCGTGCCGCAATAGGCGCACTCAAAGCTGCGTTTAGCCTGGTGTGAGTACATAGGGCCGCCGCAGTTTTGGCATTTAATGGCAAACATCTCGTCCATGGATACGTCCTCCTTTGCGCAGGGGCTGTCGACATTAAGTATGTCGAGCAGGCAGGCACATGCCCATACCCATGTGGCCCAAAATGGAGCACCCGGTCGGACAAGAAGTCCTGCCCGTTAGCTCCAGCAGCCCATTGCTGCAATTTCTGAGCATCGGTGCACGGTGTGCCCACGCGAGCCGCACCATCCCCTTAAACGAGGATGCGAGAAGATACGCCATGCTATTTGTAAATCGGCTGGTACATACGTTTGTTCCCGGCAGCGAGGGCGAGCCGGTCGATACAACTTGTCGCTCCAACCAATAAAGTCCCAAGCCGTCTTGGCGGCCGGACCTTATTCGCTACTTACGGGTATCTCCAACGTAGCGCTTAAACTTGCGAATCTGGTTCATGTTTGTGATCCATCCCCAGAGCCTGTGCTCAAGCGTGTCCGCTTTACACAGAACGGGCGACTCATCCGCCTTGTCCGAAAGCGCATAGTCCTTATCGGCACAAGAAGCGGCATAGCGCTTGATGACGGCATCGGGAACCATCTTGAACGTAAATGCGCGCGACGCATGGGAGGGCTCGCCCTGGGTACCATACGTTGCCGTCGGCTCCGTGCCAAGGCATGCGGGGGCAATCCAGTGATCGACCATAACGCGCGGCAGATCGATACCCGCGAGCGAAAGGTACCACGAGTTGCGCCCCAGGCGCGCATTGACCTCAAGGAAACGATACGAGCCGTCACGAGAGTCGTACATAACGTCAAAGTTGGCAAATCCCGTATAGTTGACCTTCTCGAGGAAGCGCTTCGCATCGTTCAGAAGATTGACCTTCCATGCGGGCATCTCCGTATCGCCCACGATCACGACCGGGTTGCCGATGGCAGAGGGTGCGTGGTCCTGCAGCAGCACGTGACCCAAGACGGAGAACTCAACCTTGCCCTTCCAGGCAAAACAGGTAATGGAATAGAGCGACTCATCGAATCCGGGAATCATATCCTGAACCAGCAGGTCTTTGTCATAGCACGAAGGGCGAAGCGCCGAGTAGACGCGGGCGAGTTCCTCCGCGGAGTCAACCGTCATGACCTTTGCCTTGCCGTCAAACTCGACATAATGCCAAGCAGCGGAATTCGAAGGTTTGGCAATGACAGGGAAGCTAAATGGGCAGGCATACGGGTCAACGGCCTCGACCGACTCGTCGCAAGGCATGGCATAGGTACCTGGATGGGCGATGCCCAGCTCGTCGCAAATGCCCTGGAAGATACCTTTTTGCGTAATGGAATCAAACGTGTCGTAGTCGCAGTACGGCATAGTAAAGCCCCAAGAGCGCAGCAGCTCCGCATTGCGAGCAAACGTGCGGGCATACCAGTCGCCCGTACCCAAAACGTGAAGCATCGGGTCACAGGGCGCAACGGCATCCGAGACGGCCTTGAGGGCGCCGAGCAGCGTGGGCTCGTCATCGGTGCCGTGAACATACATGATCTCGGCGAATTTGGTCGTCGTCACGATCTTGACGTTCTCCGCAATTAGAACAAGCGGCCTCACGCCATAGGACTCAAAAAACATGCGGCTCATCGAGTAGATAAACAGGTCGCCGCCAACAAGTACGGGAGCAAGCGGACGCGTGAACGTCTCGCCCGTCGCGAACGACGCCGCTCCCGCGTTGCCCTTGCACCAGCTGCGGAGCTTGCCAATCTGATCATCGGTCAGCTCGTATCCGTTGATTTCAGGCGTAACGCTCGTCGCCATAGCTCCCCTTCCAATTAATCCGCGGCGCACGGTTTGCACATGCGGCACGGCTGTAGTCATAACTAGTGCAAATGGTAGCGCAGAAACACGTTCCGCCCATCGACGAGTCGGGGAAACCATACTCGCCGGGCGATACGCCCTGCTCACCCCACGTCGCCCGTTAACGTGGGCAGGCCATTGCTGCATTTTCTGAGCATCGGTGCACGGCGCGCCCGCGCAAGCTACACTATCCCCTTAACCATGATTGTGAGGACGATCGCCATGCTATTTGTAAATCGGCTGGTACATACGTTTGTTCCCGGCA
>URMR01000103.1 GCA_900548935.1 uncultured Collinsella sp. | reverse complement strand
TTGCCATCGGGTTCGTAGTCGCGCGACCAGCCGACAAAGTCGTACTTGGTGCCGTCAATGCCCACAACCTCCTTGACAGCCTTGACCTCAAGAGAAATCTGGTCGCCGGAATCAGTTCGGCCGAGACCGCGGACAAGAGCAGGATTCGCGAGATTTGAGTCGATGCTCGATCGAACGGTAACCAGGCTGGGACGGTAGACCGGGTACAGCTCCATGGGGGCCTTGACCACGGTAGAAGCACTCACCATACGGATGCCCTCCGACCAAGCGACATAGCCCTTGCCAGGTGCCGGCTGGGCTTCCGTCCAGCCCACGAAGACGTTGAACTTACCTGTATCCCCATCGATAGTGCGGACGTCATAAGTGGGCTTCGGGATGCCGCCATCAAGGTTGCCGAGCATATCGCCTTGCTGAGCAACTTTGCCGTCCACTTTCGAGGCATTGAGATGATACACGACCGCCAACGGCGAATAGTACGCCACAAATGTATAGACCCCGCCGGGTTCCACCTGATAGGAATACGAGTTATCGCCGTTAGGTTCGAGCTTTTTAACTTCGCCATTCGGAAGCTCGATCTCAACCTTCTGCAACTTATACAACTCACCGCCTGCTTTATAAACCGGCGTCGTGACGTCAGGGGTCACCGTTGCCGTAGCAGGGTCGGTGTCCGCGTTGATAACGGGAGCGATGTCGTGCTTATCGTACTTAGGCACATTGACCTTGTCCGTGCCATCAAAACCTGCGCGGTGCAGGTTGGTGGTGTACCTAACGTCGTACTTCGCGTACACCGGATAGGCATCTTGCCACCGGGTGACCTTAAAATCTGGTTTCACCAGATACGGTTCGGCCTTATCCGGGTCAGAAGTGGTGAAGGAATCGCCCTCGACATCGTAGATATACTTCCAGACGTCAGAACCCTTCTGGACCTCGGCGGTCGAAATCCAGCCCAGGAACTTATAGCCCGGCACCGCCATCTCGGCATCGGTCGGCGAAGACTCAAGGGTCAAGGGGCTTTCATAAGAACCAGTTGGCTCATCCTGCGGGTCCCCTGTTGCCTCAACCGAAGTGTTCACGTGCGGGTAGTAATACGTGTACGTAGGGTCTGATCCATTCACCTTATTTTGCAGCAGGTTGCTTTCGTAACGACGCGTAGCGGCCTTCAGGATTGTGTTGTCCTTGTTGTAGAAGTTAACGTCTGTAGTAATCATCGCGCGAACGTAATACTTCGTATCGAGATCCAGCATCGTGCTTTCGATGGGATTTTTCACATACGTCCAGCAGCCATTGCCGCGCTCAAGCGTCCAAAAATTCAGGCGATAGCGATCATTCAC
The DNA here is from genome assembly GCA_900548935.1 of uncultured Collinsella sp. GTDB lineage: Bacteria > Actinomycetota > Coriobacteriia > Coriobacteriales > Coriobacteriaceae > Collinsella. The sequence goes on along the minus strand of URMR01000103.1, from coordinate 4,983 downwards.
CAGTTTGACCGTTACGTTCAGCGAAGCCGAAGTCCAGGTATCGCTTAGCGTTGCAGCGCCTGGAAAATCGGTATCGGCATAGAGGTCTTTTAGAGTATCGGCTCCCGTATCGTTTTTAACGTTGTGCGAGTACGCATTAAGGGGACTCACGACAAGGGTTTCCTTCGTGAAGCGCGTGTCACACGTTTCGTCATACCTATCCTTTATACCGTGGTCAACATGCTCCGGACCCCAGTGGACGACGTTTTCACGCACGAAGGTGCTGCCGACGTTTTCCTCAAAGGGCGTTTGATAGCGATTCCAAACGGAACAAAGCAGCTTGCTGTCCGTAAACCCATGGTTGGTATAAGCCCGGACGTAATAATCCACTCGGTACTCAAAGCGGGCGATGTAGGTATGCGTCACGGTTAGATCGACATCTGCGGGGAGTGTGTAGCTGGGGTAGCGGCTTACGCGCACCTCCACCTCGGACCCATCCGCATTTTGCTTGTTTTCATACCAGCCCAGGAAGCGATAGCCCTTGGGCAGCTCGCCGTCCTCGGATATAGCTTTGCCGGATACGTCGAGCACCTGCAGTCTCAACCTTAACGTGAGTTTTGCCCACGTCTACGCGCTGGGTTACATCATTGAGCGTATCCTGCTCATTGCCCTCGAACTCCGTCATGATGTGTGACACGTAGTCGCTGTACACGGGATAGAAATCGGTGGGGCCGACCACGGCAATCTCGCTGCCCACGGGATAGAATGCTCCCTTGTTTTTCAGATCAGCCAGCCGATCTGAGGTAATGGCAGCATAGGCGCCATTCATGCTCTTATCGTCGTTCGGCTGCGTGGTCCAGCCGATAAACGTCGCGGTTTTCGACAGGCTGCCGCGATCCGCTGGGGCAGCAGGCGTCAGGCCGACGCCATAGCGGTACCAGTCCGTGGACCGATCGTGTGCCTTGCCGTCTTTCCAATTGATCGTCTTGCCCTCAACGTTATAGAACAGTACCTGCGCCTCATACGAAGCGATAAAGAGGTCGTTGCCCTTGAAGCCCTCACTCGCGTCATGATCCTTGCCGTTGTCGGCAGTGTAGGTCGAAGTCTTGTCGTGGGCCGTGTTCTCTTCGACACACTTGCCGTCCTTAACAGCGGCGTCATCGGTCTTGCCGTCAAACCAGCTGTTGTCTTGGCCAATTCGGTTCACACGCACATCGGGCTCGCGGAACCAGCCCATAAAGCGGTAACCGTCGTTCGCCTCGCTCAGCCCCGCGGGCTTTGCGGAGGTCTCCTGCTTAAACATTACCGACGTATCGCCTTGGGCCAAGCCCTGTGCCGTTCCGGCTAGCACGGCGCTCACCGCAAAGGTGTACGGATCGCTGGTGGACTGGTCTTTGCCCAACATGGTTGCCAGAACAGTTGCCGTGCCCGCACCGGGAAAATCGATCGTCGCCTTAACGCTCTGGCCATGCACGGGGATATTCAGCTTGTAGTCCATCGCCCACTCATTGGTGTGCTGGCCACCCAGGGCATCATCGTTAGCGGTCGAGCGCATGGTACCGGCACAGAAGTCGTAGTCGTGCTCTTCCCATAGCTCACGCGTGATGTAGCGCTCGTCATCCCACGGACCGTAGCTGTCGCCCTTGGTGGTGCCGTCGCCGCCAAACGAAGGTATCTTTTTCTTAGCCGCAGTACCCTGGCTGCTGCCTTTTAGGCTCACGCTCGGCTTAAAGTAGCACTCGGTGACCGTGGCGTCGCCCTTGTTGGCGCGCGCAGCAATACCGCCCAGGTTCACGTCGTTTTGGATAATGGGAATCACGGCGATGGGGTTGTACTGGCGCGAGCTCAAATCGCCGGCGAAATGGCTGCGAGTGATCTCGTTACCGCTCTTGGACAAGATGCGGCCTGCAAGACCGCCCGTCCAAGCGCGCGTTACGGAGACAACGACCACGTACGACGCGGCATAGCTATAGCATTTCGCCGTTGAAAAGCAGTCGATGACTTTAGCGCCTTCCGCCATGCAGCCGACGAAGCCCGAAGCGTACACGTTGTTGCCGCCCAGGGCGCCGATGGCCACATCGTACTTATTGGTGACGTCGGTCATGTCCATCGAGGAGCCATCCTCGCTTCGCGTGGGCGTGACGCGGCAGTACTCGATGGTCGAGTTCTTGACGTAGCCGGCAAATGCCGCCATGTACAGGCCCTCGCCACCGATCGCCTGCACACCTGCAGTGGTGTTATGGACGGCTCGACCGCCGCGCACCTCGCAGTTGTACAGATTGCAGCCCTCCAGCTCGCCTGCGATCATGCCGCCTTCGAAGCCGGCGTTCGTGATAACGTTGAGCATGTTGTTGGCGCACGTAACGTGCAGGGTGCTCTCCATGACCATGACGTTTTCGAAGCTGGTGTTGACGGCCTTGCCCACGATGATGCCGCCGCGGAAGTCCGCCCAGATGTTGGCGTCCTCGACAAGGAAGTTCTTGATGGTGGCGCCATCGGTCTCGGCAAAAAAGCCCGTGTCGCGCTCGGGGTCCAAGACCTTATTCTCGTAGTTCAGGCCCTTCACGGTATGGTTTTGACCGTCAAAGACGCCCTTAAAGGGATGCTCTTTGTTGCCAAAGGAGAGGTGCTTGACCGTATCCTCAACAATGGCTTTCATATCATCATCGTTAAGAACGATATCGTTATCGAGATAGACGCGCCACTGCGACGTGTCGCGATGTCGCGACAGCGCGACACACGCCAGGAAGTCGTTCCTGTTTGTGATATGGAATTCGGTCTGATCCTCGGCATGCGCTGCCGCCGGCAACACCATAACGCAGCAAAGGGCGATTGCCACCACAGCGATCAGCCTGCCGAGCACGCCTCGGTTCATGTTCTTAATCTCCATGGGCTAGTTCGCCTCCGGCCAGCCCACGACGTCGAGCACGTCGAGGACGGTATCGTTTGCCTGCTGGTTTTTGGCCTGCACGGCCTGGACGTCGATATCGAGCCTGTATGAGCCGCCGCGCGCGGCATCGTGGTAGTCGCCCACAAATCGCAGCGAGTCCATGAGGCTCTCCGTCATGGCGCCGGGGTCGAGCCAATCCGCGGTAGTAGTACCACCCATCGCCGCCATCGATCCACGGGGACCCCTCGCCCGCGTTCACGTGAAAGGCAACGTTGCCCGAGGCGTCCGCGGTCGTGCCGTCAGGCGCCACCGACGTCATGCGCAGACGAGCGCGAACGTACTCAGGCTGCGCGCCGGCGTTCTCCACGCGCACAATGCGGTTGATGTCAGAGCCCCCGGCCTTGGTGTCGGGATAGTCCCCGTGCTCGTCGGCCTCAAACGGAATCTCCTCGCCCCGCTCGTTTAGGGTGTATTCGCAGACTCGTACCTTCACGCTGCCAAACGATAGGACGTTGTTCGCCGGAACCATATCAACGGTAAAAGCCAGCGTGCCACACAGGCACGCCAGGGCCAACAGCGCAATCGCGGCAAGCGCCAAGGTGCGTTTCTGATTGTCGGAAAGATTGTTGAGCATTACGTTCGCCAATCGTCGATCAAAGGGGGACCGAGATCCCGACCCGAAAATGGGGATGGGGAGCGGGCCGGAATCTCGGTGGAGGGGGTGAGATTACTTCAGGCCGTTAGCCCAATCCGTGGCAGCAGTCAAGGCAGACGCAGACGAACCCTCAGCGGTATTGTCTGCTGCGTAAATGAAGCAGTTGACATCCATCGTGGCAGGATTGGCGAAATCCTTTTGCTCGGTGTCCTTGGGCGTAGTCACCTGGCTGAACAGCTCGCCAGTCCACTTATCCTCAGTCTTGCTGGCAATAAGCGGGGTAGCCTCGGTTCCTTCGCCAACATAAACGAAAAGGCCACCGAGATAATGAGTCGGCTCGCCCTCAACGGCGGTCGCATCAACGGCCTTCCAGCCAGAGTTAATAGTGAAGTAAGTCGTCTTGGAATCAGCGGTCCCGGCAGGCGCCGTCTTGTTGTTCACGAAAACGTACACATATGCATCCTCGGATCCCTTGCCGATACCGACATTAGGATTCTTGGGTACAGACACGCCAGGGGCGAGCTTAGAGTCCTTAACCCATTTGGTCTCGGTCAGGTTGCCGTTGACCTTAGTGTTATCATCCGGAAGCGGCTGATTCGGATGGTCGGGATCGGTAGTGGGCTTGTTGATGCCCGCAGTGGTGAAGTTGTTGGTCAGGCTCGACTGCGCCGTCAGCCAGGCGTAGGTGCCCACGCCGGCAGCCAGTACCAGCAGCAGCAAGGCGGCAACTATGCCGTAGCGCTTTTTCCTCTTGTTCTCCATCGTTCTCTTCCTTTCGAGAATCGTTTTCCCCGGCAACGGCCCTTGCCGTTGCCGACACCTCTCCCCTGCCGCTATGGACGCCGCCCCCTCGCATGCGCGCGAGCATGCTTGTCCGCAGGCTCGTCGGAAACCATCCGATCGAGCACTATCGACGCCGCGACCAGCAGCGCCAGAACGGCCACCACAACAAGCAAACCGGGCATCGTCGTGCAATATGCGTTAACGAAGCCCAGGTAAGGGACACAAAATGAAACGACGCCGATCACGCGTGAAAAAGGCGTCTGCTCGGCGTCGTGCACGATGGTTCCATCTGCATTTTTGTTTGCGATTCCCTGCGTGCTGATCGTCTGCGCCACAGGGTCGACCTCGTACACCTGGTGGGTCACTACGGCGCCGTCCGACCGGTAAAAAGTTGCATTGTCGCCCACGGCGATATTCGTTGGGTCAACCTTGTGAACAAACACCATGGAGCCGACGGGAAGCTCGGGTTCCATAGATCCCGAGAGCACGGCAAAGGGCATGTAACCAAATGCGCGGGGAGCAAAAGAAACAACGGCAAGGGCTATGACAAGCGCAAGCGCCATGCCACTAAGAAGTGAAATAAATCGTCTGAATCCGCGCGTTGCCAACGTGATTATTTCATCCCCATCGAGGCTATATTCGATCCCATCAAGGATTAGCCACTTTTCTAAGACGT
>URMR01000102.1 GCA_900548935.1 uncultured Collinsella sp. | reverse complement strand
GCGCAGACGCTCAAGGACATCGAGATCATCTGCATCAACGATGGCTCTACCGATAGCTCGCCGGATATCATCCGCGAGTACATGGCACGCGATGCGCGCGTCAAGATGATTGACAAGGCCAATAGCGGCTACGGCGACTCGATGAACCGCGGCCTAGAGATGGCGCGTGGCGAGTACGTGGGCATTTTGGAGTCCGATGACTTTATGTTTGAGGATTCGCTTCAAAAGCTGGTTGCCAAGGCCGACGCCGAGCATGCCGATGTCGCTAAGGGCGACTTTTACCTGTACTGGTCTGTGCCCAGCGAGCGCCGCGAGCTGTTTGGAATTATCGACGAGTATATGACGGGCGCCGCGTATCACCCCGTCGATCGCCCAGGCATTTTCTACCGCAAGCCTTCCATTTGGTCGGCCATCTATCGACGGACGTTCCTTAACGACAATCTGATTCGGTTCCTTCCCACCCCGGGTGCCTCGTATCAGGATGCGGGTTTTAACTTTAAGGTCTGGGCATGCGCCGAGCGTGCCGCGTTTATTGCAGATCCCATTTTGTGCTATCGCCAGGATAACGAGAAGAGTTCCGTTAACTCGCCCAACAAGGTGTTTTGCGTGTGCGACGAATATGCCGAGATGCAGCGCTTTTTGGATGAACGCCCCGAGCTTAAGGCTCGGCTTCAGGGCATTTTAATGCGCATGAAGGTCGATACGTATCGCTGGAATGATGAGCGCCTGGTCGATGAGTTGCGCGAGCAGTTTTGGGAGAAGGCATCTCCCGAGCTCAAGGGCGATTGGGATGCCGGTCGCTTTGACCTGTCGCTCTTCGACCCGCGCGGCGAGACCGACTTGCGCCTGATGGTCAAGTCGCCTCGTGCCTATATCGATTCGCGCTTTGATTTTAAGAAGCCGGGCAAGCTCAATACGTTTAAGCACTACTTTAAGATCGGCGGCCTGCCGCTGGTCTGGCGTGTGCTGACGTATCAGCGCGCCTACGGCGATAACCCGCATCCCGACGGCGTGCCGACGGCACAGTAGGAGCGCGTGATTATGGCTACCCCTAAGATTTCCGTCGTCGTTCCCAACTACAAGGTGGAGGAGTGCCTGGCATGGTGCCTGGACTCCCTACTCGCGCAGGATATGCCCGGTTGGGAAGGTGTGCTGGTTAACGATGGCTCGCCGGATGGTTCGCGCGACATCGCTGCCGCCTATTGCGAAAAGGATACGCGCTTTAAGCTTGTCAATAAGCCCAACGGTGGTCTGTCGAGCGCCCGCAATGCAGGTATCGCAGCGTCCTCGGCTCCTATCGTCGCGTTTTTGGATTCCGACGACCGCTTTACGTCCGATGCGTGCCGTGTAATCGTCGATGCCTTTGAGCGTGAGGATTGCGACGTTTTGACCTTTGGCGCGAACCCGTATCCGCTGGAGTCGGGGTATCCGTGGCTTACCTATGTGCTGAGCCCGCGCGATGTTTCGTTTGAGGGCTATAGCTCCGACCTGCTGTTTAAGGAAGCGTCTCGCCCCTTTGCATGGCGCACCGCTTGCAAGCGCGCTTTTTTGCTGGGCAACGGGATCGTGTTCGATGAAACCGTTAAGTATGGCGAGGATCAGGTCTTTGATTTTGCCGTCTATGGTCGTTCGCGCAAGACTGCGCTTATCTCGAACAAGCTGTACGACTATCGCGTGGCCCGCAAGGACTCGCTCATGGACACCATGCGCTATGACGATGAGACGCGTTTGCTGGAGCACGTGAAGATCTACTCAGCGGTGCTGGCCGATTGGCGCCGTGATGGGCTTGATGCCCAGCATGTCGATGACCTGGCGTACTTCCTGTGTGATCTGGTGCTTTACGATGCACTCAGGCTCCTGGGCTCGGGCTGCGGCAAGGTGTTCGCTGCCGTTGCCGCGGCGCTTGTCGGTTCTGCCGTGGGCAGTGATGCTGCGCTTGCGCAATGCGATCCTTCTGTTGCCGCCATGGTGCGCGCGGCGCTTGTCGGTAAGGCTCCTGCTGCTCGTTTGTGCAAAAAGCTCATGTTCAATTACGACGTCTTGAGGTTTGGGCGCCTGGGCGCGTGCAAACGCATGGCTGCGAACGCCCTGGGAAAGCGAGAAGTGTAGATGAGTATCAAGCGTTTGTCACTTTGCCGCAGCCAGGGCCGCCTGTTTGTGCTGCTTCGTTTTGTCGGCCAGGGTATCGTGGGGCTTATTGAACAGGAGGGTTCCCAGACTTTTGCTCATGCGACGACCAATGGCGCTTGCGTTCCATCTTTGACACTGCCGGTCGATCATGGCCGCGTGCATGCGCTTTGTCCCTCCGTTGCCGATTATGAGCGCGAGCTCCTCGTCTTGGTGCTCCCGTTTATGGACGGCTCTACAATTGACGTCTCATTTGCGTCTGGCAACAAAAGGCTGGGCTCCATTCGCCTTGACAGTCGTATTGCCAAGCTGGAATCTAAGATCAACTACAAGGCAAAGCCTGCGTTGTGTGCGCTTATCCGTGATGCGCAACGCGGCGAGTGCTGCGGTCGCTACGAGATCGATGCCGTTCGTTATTTACCGGCAGATGAGGGCGCCGTTTGGCGCTATGAGGTCAAGTGGGCGGGAGATCCCCAGTGCGCCCCTGAGCTCCAGATCTTCGATACGCACATGAATGCGATTGATGCCACGGTGCATGTGTTTGAGTCGCAGGTCGACGTGCCGCAGCAGAACGGATGCCGCGTCAATAAAACGTATCTGAGCGTGGAGATGCCCGAGGATATACGAGATTTTGTCGCGATTGCGGCTGATCCCACGGGCCAAATCCAGAGTGGATTTTGTGCAATGGATGGCCGCCTGTACAACGGCATGGTCGACGACAGCTGGAATCGCATGAAGGATGCACGCGCGGACGACGCTGCTTATCGACGTTGGTTTGAGCAGCATCGCGCGAAGCCGGGCGACCTGTCGTGTCAGTGCGTCGCCGCGGCGGCATTCGCCTATAGGCCGCTCGTGAGCATTGTGGTGCCGTGCTATAAGACCGATCGGGTCTACCTGCGCGAGCTGCTGGACTCTGTGCTATCCCAGAGCTATGGAAACTGGGAATTGCTACTTATGGACGCCTCGCCCGAATGGGATGCGGTGGCCCATCTTGCGGCTGCCGCCAACGACGAGCGCGTACGTCGCATCGAACTGCCCGGCAACGGCGGCATTGTGCTCAACACCAACGTCGGCATTCAGCAAGCGACGGGCGACTATATCGCATTTTTGGACCACGATGACATCTTGGAGCCGGATGCGTTGTTCCACCATGTCGCCGCGTTGAACAAAGCGGCAGAGGGGGAGCGTCCGCAGGTCCTTTTCTGTGACGAGGACATGTTCCAGAAAACGGGGGAGTGGGGTCAGCCGGTCTTTAAGACGCAGCTCAACGTTGACCTGCTCTATAGCCATAACTGCGTGACGCATTTTCTGATGGTGGAGAAGGCGCTCATCGATCACATTGGCATGTCGCCAGAAGACGTCGCGGGCGCCCAGGATTACGACCTGACGCTTCGCTGCCTTGCGGCGGGCGCACGGTTTGAACATGTTTCGCGCGTGCTGTATCACTGGCGAGTGCATCCGGGATCGACCGCCGACGGTTCTGCCGATAGCAAGCCGTATGCTATTGAAGCTGGGCGCCTTGCGCTTCAGCGCCACTTTAACGCGCTGGGCATTTGCGGAACGGTCGAGGAGACCGAGACGCCGTTTGTCTACCGCATGTGCTATGCGCTGCCGGAGCCTGCGCCGCTGGTGAGTATTGTGATTCCCACCAAGGACCACGTTGAGACGCTCGACGCCTGCGTGATGTCGATCGCCCAGAAGGCCACATATACCAACTACGAGATCGTCTTGGTGGAGAACAACAGCGAAGCCCCGGAGACGTTTGCGTATTACGAAACCCTACCGGAACGCGTGGCTGCAGCATCCGAAGGTAAAGGTAGCGCACGTGTTGTGTACTGGCCGGGCGAGTTCAATTACTCCAAGATCATCAACTTTGGCGTTGAGCATGCCAAGGGCGACTACCTGCTGCTGCTGAACAACGATACCGAGGTCATAAGCCCAGACTTTATTGAAGAGATGATGGGCTATCTGCAACGCCCCGATGCGGGCGTGGTGGGCGCCAAGCTTTATTTTGCCGATCATCTGGTACAACACGCCGGCATTTTGGTCGGCGTGCGCGGCGCACTTGCCCATGCTAACCAGGATTTCTCGGCAAAGCGCGAGGGCTATCTTGCCCGTGCCGTACGACCGGGCAACTATAGCGCCGTAACGGGTGCCTGCCAGATGGTGCGACGCGACGTATTTGAGCAGGTCGGCGGCTACAACGAGGAATTCGCCGTCGGCTTTAACGATGCGGATTTTTGCCTGCGCGTGTGGGAGGCGGGCTTCCGCACCATCTTTACGCCCTATGCCGAGCTGTACCACTACGAGTTCACCTCGCGCGGCAGGGAAGAGGCCAACGAGGAAAAGCTGCGCCGATGGAAACGCGAGCAGGCGCTGTTCATGCAGCGCTGGCCGGAGTTCTTTTTGACGGGCGATCCGTGGCTCGGGCCGAATTTATCCGCTGAGAGTGAGTATTTCTCGGTCTAAAGCAATGGTTTTTAGGAAGTCTCAACCTTTCTTTCAGAGCCGGTAAGGCTACTAAGGGGCATGCCTGTCTGGTGCGACCCATTATGCGCTGACATGGACCATGGACGTAAATGCGCCACTCAGGCTGTTATAATTCTAGTATCTACGACTAATTAGGGCGAATGGATGTTTATGAAACGACTAAAGTGTTGCGTTGCTTTACTGCTCTCCCTTGTATTTGGGCTCTCTGGCGTGCTCCAGCCTTTTGCGCTGTATGCCGAAACACTCGATTTGGCTCAGGAAGAGTCTAAGGTATCGCAGCCTGCGACCGAGAGCGCTTCTAACACCTCTGCGGATACGTCTGGCGATCAGGCGGAGAGCGATTCGGTTGCCCAGGACTCCTCGACGCCTGATTCAAGCGAGGCTGCGGATGCCGAATCTGCTTCTGCCGATGCAGCTACTGATGAGGTTTCTGACGAGGCGTCTGATGATGACATCGAGGCCCCCCTCGCTGAGAACTCATGGCGTTATGTCGACGGTTCCCTCCGCTCCGATCTTCCTGACGATTATGGCGCAAATGCAGATTTCGAAGGCCGTGCAATGCACAGCATGCCTAAGGGCGCAACGGCGCAGGGAATCGATGTGAGCGAGCACAACGGAACCATTAATTGGCAGTCCGTGAAAGATGCCGGTATCGACTTTGCGATTCTAAGAGTTGGTTTTGCCGGTGATACAAGCGGCGGAAGGCTGGACAATTACTTTAAGCGCAACGTAAGCGAGTGCGAGCGTTTGGGAATTCCGTATGGTGTGTACCTTTACTCCTATGCGCGCAACGAGGACGAAGCCCAGGCCGAGGCGCGTTTGATGTTAAGTGCCCTTAAGGGTCATTCGCCCACCCTTCCCGTTTACTATGACTTGGAAGAGCAAAAAACAAATGCCGATGGTTCGCCCAAGTGGACGCCATTTAACGATTCCTCGAAGCTCGCATCGATCGCAAAGACCTTCTGCGGTCAAATTGCGGCAGCGGGGTATAAGCCCGGTATTTACGCAAACGTTAACTGGTTCAAGAACTACCTTACCGACCCTTGTTTTCTTTCTAGCGGCTGGAGCATCTGGACTGCCCAGTCCTGGTACGGAGGCCGTTACGATGAGTGCCTTGGTCTTACTCCTGAAGCCCCTGCTAAATATGATTGTTGGCAGTATTCTTTCCGTGGCAGCGTTCCCGGTGTAAGCGGTGACGTTGATGTTAACTATTGGTTTAGAGAGGGCCTGGGAGATCATTGGGAAAAAACTGAAGACGGCGTTTTTTATCTTTCTGCAGATGGCCAACCTTATAAGGGCGAGAGGCGCATCGGCGGCAAGTGGTACCACTTCGACGAGGAGACCGGCGCCATGTCGACCGGCTTCACGAAGCTCGAGGCCAAGACGGTGTACTACCTCGAGGACGGCCCCATGGCCTACGGCGAGAGGCGCATCGACGGCAAGTGGTACCACTTCGACGAGGTGACCGGAGCCATGTCCACGGGCTTCACGAGGCTGGCCTCCAAGACCGTCCTGTACGGCGAGGACGGCGCCATGCTCTACGGGCGCCAGGAGTACCGCGGCAAGGTGTACTACCTCGACCCCGCCGACGGGTCCCTGCGCACCTCCGGCTGGGTTTCCGACGGCGGCTCGCGCTGCTACCTGCTGCCCTCCGGCGAGCTCGCGAAGGGCGAGAGGCGCATCGGCGGCAAGTGGTACCACTTCGACGAGGAGACCGGCG
>URMR01000101.1 GCA_900548935.1 uncultured Collinsella sp. | reverse complement strand
TTTGGCCGAGCTGTCGCGTGGCCAGGTGGCGGCTCGGACCCTTGCGGCACACCTGTCTGCCATACGCTCGCTCTATCGGTGGATGGCTGCCGAGGGAATCGTTGAGGGCGATGCGGTCTCGGCGATTTCCTCGCCCAAGCTGCCGCGCGATCTTCCCGGTGTGCTGACGACCCGGCAAGTCGAGTCGTTGCTCAAGACCCCCGACACCTCGACGCCTGCGGGGCTGCGCGATGCGGCGATGCTCGAGCTGCTCTATGCCTCCGGCGCGCGAATCTCGGAGCTCGCGGCGCTCAACGTGGAGTCTATTGGTTGGTCCGAGCGAACGCTGCGACTTTGGGGCAAGGGGAGCAAGGAGCGTATCGTGCCCCTGTATCGACGCGCTCTCGAGGCGACCCGTCGCTATATTGAGGAAGGAAGGCCGCAGCTCCTTGTGCAGGCAAAGCGTAGCGACGGTGCGAACGGCGTTCATCCGCTGTTTATCTCGGCGCGCGGAAACCGAATGAGTGCCGCCATGCTTAGGAGGCGGTTCCACATGCTTGCGGCACTTGCCGGCATTCCTGCCGACATCGCCCCGCATGCGATGCGCCACACCTTTGCGACCGACCTGCTCGAGGGCGGTGCGGATCTGCGCTCGGTTCAGGAGCTGCTGGGGCATGCGAGCTTGTCCACGACGCAGATTTATACGCATCTCACGCCCGACCGACTCAAACGCGCCGTGAGTCAGGCCCACCCCCGCGGCGAGTAGGAGAAGGGTGCTCTTCCCGCACCGAGGTGTGTGGTTTTGATTGCGGGTTGGCAGGAAGAAGCAATCCTGCTATCATTCATCGGGTTGCTTCACGGCAACATGTTTTTATCACGCACGCGCGGCTACTTCATACCGTGGTGCCTGGGCTTTGGTAGCACATGTCCGGGTTGGTTATGGAGGATGACCCCGCGCGGAGGCAAACCACAGGAGGTTTAACATGGCTACCAAGATTAATATCCGCACCCTGCTCGAGGCCGGCTGCCACTTCGGTCACCAGACCCGTCGCTGGAACCCCAAGATGAAGCCGTTCATCTTCGGTGAGCGCAACGGCATCTACATCCTCGACCTCAAGCAGACCATCCTTGACGCCGATCAGGCCTACACCTTCGTCAAGAACGTCGCCAAGGGCGGCAACGTGCTGTTCGTCGGCACCAAGAAGCAGGCTCAGGAGGCCGTCAAGAACGCCGCTGAGCGCGCCAATATGCCTTACATCAACCAGCGTTGGCTCGGCGGTATGCTGACCAACTTCGTCACCATTCGCTCCCGCATCAACCGCATGGAGGAGCTCGAGGCCATGGTCGAGGACGGCCGCATGGCAGTGCTGCCCAAGAAGGAGCAGGCAGTGCTCGGCAAGGAGCTCGCTAAGCTCCAGACTAACCTCGGTGGCGCCCGTGACATGAAGGGTCTGCCCCAGGCTCTCTTCGTCATCGATACCAAGCGCGAGGAGAACGCCATCAAGGAGGCCCAGCGCCTGAACATCCCCGTCGTCGCCCTGATCGACACCAACTCCGATCCCGACGAGGTCGAGTACGGCATCCCCTGCAACGATGACGCCATCTCCGCTGTCACCCTTATGTGCGAGCTCATGGCCGACGCCTGCCTCGCTGGCTCCGGCAAGGAGCAGGTCTCCGAGGCCGAGATGGCCGCCGAGCCCAAGGCCGAGTAAATCAGTCCTATTTAAGTCTTTTTCATCTCTTTGAAAGGAACCACAATGGCCCAGATTACTGCCGCTATGGTCAAGCAGCTCCGCGAGATGACCGACTCCCCGATGATGGAGTGCAAGAAGGCTCTCGTCGAGGCTGACGGCGACATGGATGCCGCCGTCGACGTTCTGCGCAAGAACGGCCTCGCCAAGGCTGCCAAGAAGGCTGGCCGTGAGACCAACGAGGGCGCTGTCGCCGCGTTCGTCTCCGAGGATGGCAAGACCGGCGCTCTGCTCGAGCTCTCCTGCGAGACCGACTTCGTCGGCTCCAACGCCAAGTTCACCGGCTTTGCTTCCAAGGTCGCTGAGGTTGTCGCTACCACCGAGCCTGCTGACGTCGACGCTCTGCTCGAGAAGCCGATGGGCGAGGAGACCGTTTCCTCCGAGCTCACCGAGATGATTCACATCATGGGCGAGAACATGAAGATCTCCCGTTTCGCCGCCCGCAAGGCCGAGAATGGCGCTCTCGCTTCTTACATCCACATGGGTGGTAAGATCGGCGTCCTCGTCGAGTTCGCTTTCGAGAAGGCCGAGACCGCTCAGGCTGACTCCTTCAAGACCTTCGCTCACGACGTCGCCCTTCAGGTTGCCGCCGTCGCCCCGATCTGCGCTACCCGCGATCAGGTTCCGGTTGAGACCGTCGAGCACGAGAAGCAGATTTACATGGCTCAGGCCGCCGAGTCCGGCAAGCCCGAGGCCATTCAGGAGAAGATGGCTGTTGGCCGTCTGGAGAAGTTCTACAAGCAGTCCGTGCTCACCGAGCAGGAGTTCATCAAGGACAGCTCCCTCACCATCAAGAAGTATGCTGAGCAGGTCTCCAAGGAGCTCGGCGATACCATTACCGTCGTTGCCTTCGACCGTCTGGTCCGTGGCGAGTAAATAAGCTCTTGTAGCTGGTAATGAGCAGGCTGTGGGTTTTACTCACAGCCTGCTTTTTCATGGCTCTTATCAGAGCCTTTGCTATCATATTGAGAGTCTAATTAAAGGAGGATCGCTTTGTCCGACATCCGATATAAACGCGTGCTTCTTAAGCTTTCCGGCGAAGCACTGATGGGCGACGGCCACTATGGTATCGACCCCAAGATTACTGATCATCTTGCCAAGCAGGTCAAGGAGCTGCTCGCCGTTGGTCATGAGGTCGGCGTCGTTGTCGGCGGCGGCAACATTTTCCGCGGCATGGCCGGCGCTGCCGGTGGTATGGAGCGCGCCCAGGCCGATTACATGGGCATGCTTGCAACCGTTATGAATGCGCTCGCCCTGCAGGATGCCTTTGAGCACAACGATGTTCCCTGCCGCGTGATGAGCGCTATCCAGATGAACGAGATCTGCGAGCCCTATATTCGCCGTCGCGCCATCAACCACCTTTCCAAGGGTAACGTCGTTATTTTTGCCGCCGGTTCGGGCAATCCTTACTTTACGACCGACACCGCCGCGGCTCTTCGTGCCTGCGAGATCGGTGCCGAGATTCTGATTAAAGCCACCAAGGTTGACGGTATCTACGACAAGGATCCTGTCAAGTGCGCCGACGCCGTCCGCTTTGACAAGATTACCTATCACGAGGTTCTCGTCCGTGGCCTGCAGGTTATGGATTCCACGGCTACGGCACTGTGCCAGGATAACCGTATGCCGATTTTGGTCCTCAACATCGATGGCGAGGACACCGTCAAGCGCGCGCTTTCGGGTGAGCCCGTCGGCACGCTCGTCTATCAGGAGGATTAAGCATGGCAGAGAACATCACCGTCCACATGGACAAGTCGCTCGAGTCCCTCAAGCACAACTTCTCCAAGGTTCGTACCGGCCGCGCCAACGCCAACATTCTGTCCGATATTTCGGTCGATTACTATGGTGTTCCCACGCCGGTTACCCAGGTTGCCGCCGTTAAGACCCCCGAGGCCCACATGTTGCTCATCGAGCCCTGGGATAAGGCGCTCGTCAACGCCATCGTTAAGGCTATCAGTGCTTCCGATCTGGGCATTACCCCCAACTCTGACGGTACCGTCGTGCGCCTGCCGTTCCCGGCTCCCACCGAGGAGCGCCGTCGCGAGCTCGTCAAGGAGTGCCGCGAGTATGCCGAGCAGGCCAAGGTTTCTATCCGCAACATCCGTCGCGACTTTAACAACAAGCTCGAGCGCGACGAAGAGCTCACCGAGGATGATGTCCGTCGCGAGCAGGCCAAGGTCCAGAAGCATACCGATGAGTATGTTGCCAAGGTCGAGGAGCTTCTGAAGGAAAAAGAAGCCGAGGTCATGGAGATCTAAGGTGCAATACGACGAGAACAAACTGGTCGAGTACTTTGCCGACGCCCCTGCGGGCGTCGGTTTTTCCGACCTTGACCTCAATAAGATCCCGCATCATATTTCGTGCATCATGGACGGTAACGGTCGTTGGGCCACGGCGCGCGGTCTTGCCCGCACCGAGGGCCACAAGGCCGGTATCGTCTCCCTGCGCGAGATTATTACCGCATGCGTGCGCTTGGGTGTCGACGTCCTTTCGGCCTATGCGTTTTCCACCGAAAACTGGAATCGTCCGCAGCACGAGGTCAACGTTTTGATGCATTTGTTTGCCAAGACGTTTATCGATGAGCTGCCGCTGCTTAAGCGCGAAAACGTGCGCGTTGTCTTTTTGGGCGATATTTCCGCACTGCCCAAGAAGACCCGCGATGTCTTTGAGCGCGGTCTTGACGAGTGTGCCGACCACACCGGCATGACGCTGGCGCTTGCCGTCAATTATGGCGCCCGTGCCGAGATCACCCGTGCCGTCCGTCAGATTGCGCTCGACGCCGCTGCCGGCAAGGTCGACCCTGCCGCCATCGACGATGATATGGTTGCCTCGCACCTCTATACCGCTGGGCTGCCCGATCCGGAGCTTGTGATTCGCACTTCCGGCGAGCTTCGCCTTTCGAACTATCTGCTGTGGCAGGTTGCCTATTCCGAGTTTTATGTCACCGATACCTATTGGCCCGACTTTGATCGTTGGGGCCTTGTCGACGCCATTTTGGCCTATCAGGGCCGCGACCGTAGGTTTGGTGGACTGAGCAAGACCGAGGAGGCTTAATCGTGTCCGATCGTCCCAAGGCGTCTGCCCCCAATACGTCAACTCCCAAGGCGCCTTCCGCCAAGAGCGGCGCGGCTGCGACTTCGTGGTTGGCCGGCTTTATTACCCGCGCCGCCGCAGGTATCGTCTACGCTGTCGTATTTATTCTCTGCTTGGTTTTGGGTATCGTTCCGATGGCAAGGTGGCCAACGAGCGCCTGGGTATCGCTGCCGCCGTGCTCTTTCCGCTCTCGGCACTGGGCGACTCGCTGCTGTTGAATGCCCTGCTTTTTGCTCTGATGCTTGCGGTGGGCATTTGGTATGTCTGTTCGTCGCGTACCCGCATATCCGATGTGGCTGTGACACTCATGGGTCCCATCTACACCGGTTTTATGCTGTCGGCCATCGTGTTGCTGCGCGATGCCGTGCCCGGTTTTGCCGGCGCCCTGCTTTCGGTGGGTGTTTGCGCGTCTCTCTGGGTCTCCGATTCGTTTGCCTACATCGTGGGCAGCCGTATCGGCAAGCACAAGATGGTCCCCAAGATCTCTCCCAAAAAGAGCTGGGAGGGCTTTGTCGGCGGCATCTTGGGCTCGGTTCTCATCTGGCTCATTTTGTGGGCGACGCATTTCTATAAGCTGAGCTTGCCCTATGCGCTGCTTTGTGGCGTGGTTGTGTCCATCCTGGGCGTTATCGGTGACCTTATCGAGTCACGCATCAAGCGTGGCGTGGGCGTCAAGGATTCTGGCAACCTTATTCCGGGCCATGGTGGCATGCTCGATCGTAGCGACTCGCTTATCTTTGGCTGCATTACCGCGCAGCTGCTTTTGATGATCGGAGGCGTGCTGTAATGTCATTCCAGACGACGTATGGCCCCGATGGACGCCTTCGCGTTGCCATTCTGGGCTGTACGGGCTCTATCGGCACGCAGGCACTCGATGTATGCCGTCAGCATGCCGATCGACTGCAGGTGACGGCGTTGTCCGTTAACTCCAGCACTTCGGAGCTCGTTGCCGCCGCCCGTGAGTTTTCGGTTCCGGCCGTTGCCGTGGCCGACACCACCCACGGTACGGACGCTGTGCTGCAGGAGCTGCCCGAGGGCACCGAGCTCGGTGTTGGTGCGCAGGCGGTTTGTGAGCTCGCGCGCCGCGATGACGTCGACTGTGTGCTTGTTGCCATTGTGGGCGCTGCCGGGCTCGAAGCGAGCCATGCGGCCCTGACCTCGAACAAGCGTCTCGCACTTGCCAACAAGGAGTCTCTCGTTGTCGGCGGTGACCTGCTGATGCCATTGGCGCAGCCCGGTCAGCTTATTCCGGTCGACTCCGAGCACTCCGCCATCTACCAGTGCTATCTGGGGGAGAATCCGCGCGAGGCCCACTGCATCTGGCTTACTTGCTCGGGCGGTCCGTTCTTTGGCCGTACGCGCGACGAGCTCAATTGCGTGACGCGCGCCGATGCGCTGGCACACCCCACGTGGGCCATGGGTGCTAAGATCACGACCCTCATGAATAAGGGCTTGGAGCGTATCGAGGCGATGCACCTGTTCGGGTGCGATCTCGACTTTATCAACGTGGTCGTTCAGCGCCAGTCAAAGATCCACTCGATGGTCGAGTATGTGGACGGCTCCGTGATGGCGCATCTTGGTGCGTCCGACATGCGCATTCCCATTCAGTTCGCGTTCTCGTATCCCGAGCGTTGGGAT
>URMR01000100.1 GCA_900548935.1 uncultured Collinsella sp. | reverse complement strand
TGCAGCAGGGGCTCTCAATGTTTTTATGTCCTGCTCATATCGTCTGTGCCGGCAGTTGGGGACACTGCTTTGCTAGAAGATCCGGCGCAGGTCTCCGCGGTTGAGGGCTTCGCCGAAGAGGTGCTTGAACACCACGCTACCGTGCAGGCCGTCGTGCTCAAACTCGTTCGTCACCCAGGCATGCGAGTTGCCCACGCGGCTGAGCGTATCGAGCTGCAGGCCCGAATCCACGTACATGTCGTCGAAGTACACGGCGGCTTGGAGCGGCACCTCGTTGCAGGCTAGGCGCTGCGGGTCGTAGATCTTGTCCCAGCTGGTGTCTTCCATCAGCAGATCCATGGCTGGCTTAAACGGCATAAGCTCGGGCATCTGCTCAAACATCCACGGGAACATGGCCTCGCCGGTAAACATGAGCGGGCGCGCGAGCGTGTCGAACTCGGCGCGGTGTGCCTTCTCTTCTGCCGCGGCCCAGCGAATGGGCATGGTGTCGCCGTCGGCGTAGATGAACTCCTGCAGCGTCCAGTACAGCGGGTTTGTACGCGTGTTGGTGCGCTCGAAGGCGCGCATCAAAAAGCTGTCTGATACCGAGGAACCGCAGCTCAGCGTGCCGTCGCCATCAACAAACGCATGGTCGATGATCCAGTGCATGCGCTCAAAGCTCGGCTTCATGCCAAAGTCGCTGCCCATGAGCTGCAGGCGCTCGACCGTCATCGGCGAGCCGTCGGGCAACGCGGGCTTTTGCTCCTCGATCGCATCGGCCAGCGCCGCCACGCGCTCAACGTCGGCGGGGTAGCGGTCGTAATACTGCTGGGTCTTGGCCGCCATGCGCGGGAAGGTGTGCGCGTAGACCTCGCTGGCGCTCGCTGGCACGTGCGGAATGCCGCCGCAGGTAAAGCTTGCCGTTACGCCCTCGGGGAAAAGCGATAGATAGCTCAACGTCAAAAAGCCGCCGTAGCTCTGCCCGAGTGTGGCCCAGGGCTTGCCGCCAAAGCCCACAAGGCGCAGGTACTCAAAATCGCGCACGATGGAGCTGGCGAGGTGGCGCTTAAGGAAGTCCGCCTGCGAGCGGGCCGCATCGGCTCCTGCTGCCTCGGCGCGATCGCCCAAGGCGGTAATCGTGCGCCCGTCAACACAGCTGCTGCGCCCGGTGCCGCGCTGGCCGGGCAGCACGACGCGGAAATGCTTGACGGCCTCCTCGATCCAGCCATCGCTTGTGGGCGACAGTGGACGCGGGCTTTCGCCGCCGGGGCCGCCCTGCAAAAAGAGGAGGAGCGGCAGATCGTCGTTGATGCGGTCGGGGGCGCAAACCACGCGGTAGAAGAGCTTGATGCTCTCGGGTGCGCCGGCGATGGGTGCTGGCATGGCGCCGCGGCGCATGGTGCTGCCGACGGCCAAAAGCATGGGCTCCAGGCCGCGCCAGTCGAGGGGGACGTCAATGCTGTGGTCCTCGACATACAGGCCGGGGACGTAGTACGAAGTGATGAGCGCCATGTGATGCTTCCATTCGTTGCGGTGTTTCGGGTTGACCAATTCTACCGCCGTCGGCGAGGGTGCGCATAAATCGGCTACCATGGGTGGCAAACATCTAAGAGAAAGGGCCGCCCATGTCGGTCGATATAGCCACGTATGTCCACGATCTTGCTGTTGCCGCCAAGGCCGCTTCGGGCGCGCTTGCCACGGCGAGCGATGTCCAGCGCCAGGAGGCCGTGCGCGCTATGGCCGCGGCGCTGCGCGACGGCGTTGATTCCATCGTTGCCGCCAATGAGCTCGATATGTCCGCCGCGCGCGATGCGGGTACCTCGGCCGGACTGCTCGATCGCCTGCTGCTGACGCCCGAGCGCGTCGAGGGCATGGCCGCCGGCCTGGAAAAGCTCGCCGAGCTGCCCGATCCCGTGGGCCGCGTGCTCGACCACCGCGTGCTTACAAGCGGCGTGGACCTGACCCGTGTGAGTGTGCCGCTGGGCCTGGTCGCCATGGTCTACGAGGCACGCCCCAATGTGACGGCCGACGCCGCGGGCATCTGCATCCGCACCGGCAACGCCTGCATTCTGCGCGGCGGCTCGCTGGCCTATCACTCGTGTGCCATGATCGCCGAGCTGCTGGCCGATGCGCTCGAGGCCAAGGGCTTCCCGCGCGAGGCCGTCTCGATGATTGAGTCCACCGACCGCGAGGCCACTGGCGAGCTCATGAAGCTCCGCGGTATCGTCGACGTGCTCATTCCGCGCGGTGGTGCGGGCCTGATTCAGCGCTGCGTGCGCGAGTCGCTTGTGCCGGTGATCGAGACGGGCACGGGCAACTGCCACATCTACGTGCATGAATCCGCCGACTTTGATAAGGCGCTCAACATTATCGTCAATGCCAAGACCCAGCGCGTAGGCGTGTGCAATGCCGCCGAGTCGCTGCTGGTCGACCGTGCCGTGGCAGATTCGTTTTTGCCTGCGGTCGTGGCCGTGCTGCGTGACCACAGCGTGCTCATTCACGGCGACGAGGCTACGTGCGCCGCGTGCGCCGATGCCGGTCTTGCCGAGGGTGATGACTACGTCGCCGCGACTGAGGAGGACTGGGGTCGCGAGTACCTGGCTCTCGAGATGAGCGTGAAGGTCGTGGCAAGCGAGGACGAGGCCATCGCACACATCAACCGCTACGGCACGATGCACTCCGAGGCCATCGTTGCCGAGGACACGGATGCTTGCGAGTGCTTCCTCGATGCGGTCGATGCCTCGGCCGTGTACGCCAACGCCAGCACTCGCTTCACCGACGGCGGCGAGTTTGGCCTGGGCGCCGAGATCGGTATCTCGACCCAAAAGCTCCACGCCCGCGGCCCCTTTGCCGCCGAGGCCCTCACCACCTACAAATACAAGCTCCGAGGCACCGGCCAGGTCCGCCCCTAAACCCCTCGTAAACGAAAACCACCACAAAGGTGCCTGTCCCCTTTGTGGTGGTTATAGGTGGCGTGGGCGGTTAGGCCTGGAAGGTGTCGCGATCGGGCGCGAAGGACTGCATGGCCGCGATGGTGCGGTCGAAGAGCTCGGGGAGCTCCCAGCCCAACATCTCGGCACCCTGCGAAATCACGTCGCGCGAGCAGCCGGCGGCAAAGCGCTTGTCCTTGAACTTCTTCTTGAGCGACTTGGTCGTAAAGTCCATAACGCTCTTGCTCGGGCGCATGATGACGGCAGAGCCGATCAGGCCGGTGAGCTCATCACAGGCAAACAGGATCTTTTCCATCTTCAGCTCGGGCTTGGGCAGCGAAGAGTTGAAATCGGACGTGTGCGTCTGGATGGCGCGGATAAGCTCAGGCGATGCGCCCTCGCCCTCGAGGATCTCGGCCGCATAGATGGTGTGGTTCACGGGGTCGTCCTCATGCTCCTCCCAATCCAGGTCGTGCAGCAGACCGACGATGCCCCAAAACTCCTCGTTCTCGGGGTCGAACTCGCGCGCAAAGTAGCGCATGGTGCCCTCGACCGTTTCGCCGTGGGTAATGTGGAACGGGTCCTTGTTGTGCTCGTTGAGCAATTCGAACGCACGGTCGCGGGTGATTCCGGCGGAAAGCAGCTCTGCCATAAAAGACTCCTTGTACTCGGTAGGTGTCGCTAAGAACGAATACTACTAGAACGACTAGAACGAAAAACCACCACAAAGGTGCCTGTCCCCTTTGTGGTGGTTTTGGCGTGGGCAGGTTAGTTGAGGGCGGCTTGGGCTAGGCGGGCTTCGGCGGCCTCTTCGGTGACGCCCAGGGCCACGGCGAACTCCTCGATGGAGCGGCGCTTGGCTTCCTTGAGTACGCGCATGTAATAAGAGCTAGGCTTTTTATCTGCTTCCTCGGCCTGGCGAATACGGTGCATCATGGTTTTTGCCACGCGAACCGTCTCGGGCGCGCCCAGTTTGAGCTGCTGCTTAAAGTGTGTCTCCTCGAGCGAGCTATTGCGCTCGGTAAAGGTGTCGCACTCCAGCTCATCGTAGTGGCTCAGCAGGTGCTCGGCATCTTGCTGGGAGATGGCGGCATGCAGACGGTCGGCCTGCGCCACGGGGTACATGAGAATCGTCTGCGCATGTCCCTGCTTGGTCTCGAGCAACAACATGGGCTGCGGCGTGTCGTCCCTAAAACCGACGACGGTGCAGACTCCCTGACCCGGATGAATGACGTGTTGACCGATTGAGAACATGCTACCTCCAACTTATACGAATTTACGTATGCTTAGAATACCACGCTGACGTGCGCAAACCATCACTTTATGCAGGAAAAGCACACAACTCCGATAGGTTAGAGTATTCGATAAATAGAACGGCTTATTCATACGTTTATGCATTTCCAGAACCTGTATAAACAGCAGGCAAACCGGCAACTTTGTACCGTCGCGCAAGAGCGGTAGTCATTTTTGTGCATATGCAATATCTATTAGCTTTACCCTGCGACAGTAGTTACCGCTTGTGATAGAGTGCTACAAACTCTGGCTTTTGCCCTACGAGTGACCAAGAGCTCGGGGGCTTTAACACAAGGAGGATCTATGCCCGAGAAGATTGAAGAGCTGGTACGCGCTGCGCTTGCTGCGGCCCAGGAGGCCGGCGACCTTTCCGCATTTGAACTTGACGATTGCGCTATCGAGCGACCGGCTGACACTTCTCATGGCGAGTGGACCTCCACCATGGCCCTTAAGTCCGCCAAGCTGGCTCATTGCGCCCCGCGCAAGATCGCCGAGGCCATCGTTGCCCATATGCCCGAGGACCCCGCGATCGAGAAGGTCGAGATCGCAGGCCCCGGCTTCATCAACTTCTACCTCTCCGTTGCCGTCAAGAACGCCATCTTTGGCGAGGCCCGCGAGAAGGGTATGGACTTCGCTAAGTCCAACGTCGGTGGCGGCCTGAAGACCCAGGTCGAGTTCGTCTCCGCCAACCCCGTCGGCCCCATGCACATCGGCCATGGCCGCTGGGCCGCTCTGGGCGACTCCCTTTGCCGTGTTATGGACCACGCCGGTTACGATATCCAGCGTGAGTTCTACATCAACGACCACGGCTCTCAGATGAACACCTTCGGCAACTCCATCAGCACGCGCTATATGCAGCTTGCTGACATCATCGCCAAGCAGGGCGTGGATATCGACGAGGCTCACAAGCTGCTGATCGCCGACCGTGACGCCTTTGTTGCCGACGAGAACGACGAGCACCCCGAGACCCATCCGTATCAGGACAACTTTGCCGAGACTCTGGGCAAGGACTCCTATGGCGGCGACTACATCATCGACGAGGCCGCCGAGTTCTGGCGCACCGACGGCGATAAGTGGGTCAACGCCGATCCGCAGGAGCGTATGGAGAGCTTCCGCGAGCGCGGCTATGTAAAGATGGTCGACAACATGCGCGACCTTTGCCATGCCGTCAACTGCGACTTCGATCGCTGGTTCTCCGAGCGTTCGCTGTATGTGAAGGACACCGAGGGTGAGACCGCCGGCACCTCCGCCGTCGACCGCGCTTTTGAGAAGCTCGACAAGATGGGCTATCTCTACACCAAGGACGGCGCCCTGTGGTTCCGCTCCACCGACTTGGGCGACGACAAGGACCGCGTCCTGATCAAGTCCGATGGCGAGTACACCTACTTCGCCTCCGACGTTGCCTATCACTGGGATAAGTTCCAGCGCGTCGATCACGTCATCGACATCTGGGGCGCCGACCACCACGGCTACATCGACCGCGTCCGCTGCGTCTGCGACGCTCTTGGCTATCCCGGCAAGTTTGAGGTTCTGCTGGGCCAGCTCGTCAACCTGCTGCGCAACGGCAAGCCCGTCCGTATGTCCAAGCGCAAGGGCACCATGGTGACCCTGCAGGAGCTCGTCGACGAGGTCGGCTCCGACGCCGCCCGTTACACGCTCATCTCCAAGAGCTCCAACCAGATGGTCGACTTCGATATCGAGGCCGTTAAGAAGCGCGACAACTCCAACCCGGTCTATTACGTGCAGTATGCTCACGCCCGCGTGTGCTCCATCCTGCGCCGTGCCGCCGACGTTACGCCCGAGCAGGCTGACGAGATGGGCATGAAGGCCGTCGCCGCCAAGGCCATCGGTGAGAACGTCGATTACTCGCTGCTGACCGATCCGACCGAGCTCGCCCTTTCGCGTAAGCTGAACGAGCTCACCGACCTCATTGCCAGCTGCGCTCGCGATCGCGCCCCGTTCCGCCTGACGCACTTTGCCGAGGAGCTCGCCGGCGACTTCCACAGCTTCTACGCTGCCTGCCAGGTGCTGCCGAGCGAGGGCCGTCCCGTCGACCCCGAGCTTTCGCGTGCCCGTCTGGCCGCTTGCGATGCCGTCCGTGTGACGCTCGCCCTGGTGCTCACCCTCGTTGGCGTTTCCGCGCCCGAGCAGATGTAAGCTACGGGTCATTTGACCGTACAGACTTGGTTTAACTAAGCCTTGAAAGCCCGATCTCCCACGGAGGTCGGGCTTTTTGCAAACGCCGACGTATTGACGAATTTGGAACTGCTGGAAATACGAAACTATGCCGGTTTACTACGATGAAATGAGAAATTCCAACCACGCCGGCTTTTCGCAAAAAAGTGCAAGGCATCTACCTGCGGTTTTAGTTCAACAAGTTTCGGAGTGGTCGCGGTTGAGCGATTCATCGTAGTAAACCGC
>URMR01000099.1 GCA_900548935.1 uncultured Collinsella sp. | reverse complement strand
GTCGGCGGCGATGGGGGCGTGGGTCCCGTCTTGCCTTGCGCGTAACTGGCTGAATTGATTTTGATTGGAGCTGCTCCTATGTCCCAGAATTTGACTCGGGTGATTGTTACCACTGATATGGAAGTCGATGATATGAACTCGCTCATTCATTTGGCTCTGTATCTTAATGTGCTTGATGTTCAGGCTGTGGTGTATACGGCTTCGCAGTATCACTTTCTTGGGGATGGGGTTCATACGCTGGGCGAGGTGAATTCGCATTGGCGGACTAAAGGACGTCGCTCATATGAGTGGGCTATTGTGCCTCATGAGCCCGAT
Organism: uncultured Collinsella sp.; assembly: GCA_900548935.1. GTDB lineage: Bacteria > Actinomycetota > Coriobacteriia > Coriobacteriales > Coriobacteriaceae > Collinsella. The sequence continues at coordinate 6,317 of URMR01000099.1, read as the reverse complement.
CCGCTGGCTGGAGAGCTTCGTGAGTATCGGCCGTTTCCCGAGCATTGGATTGAGAGTCTCTGGAGTAATGAGTATGCCCAAGCTTGGCCGCAGTTGCAGGCGAATGCGGACGCTGCCGGTGAGCCGCCGTTTCCCACGCCTGCCCAGATGATCGAGCGCACCTTTGTGGGAAATGTTGCCTTTGAGGGTGATGTAACTGAGGAAACTGAGGGGTCCCGCGTAATTGCGCAGGCGATTTTGGATGATGATCCGCGTACGTTATGGCTGCTCAGTTGGGGTGGCATGAACACCATCGTTCGCGCCCTGATGAGTATTGCCGAGCGTTATCGCGCAACGCCCGAATGGCCCGCCGTGCAGCAGCGGGTCTATCGGAAGGTGCGCGTGATGGGCGTTGCCGATGGCATAGGGCAGGACAACTCATGGCTCGACCATGGACGCGAGCTCTTTCCCGAGCTCATCTTTTGGCGTGTGCCCTATATGTATGGCGGCTATGTCGACGCCAAGATGGCGCAGCCCGATTCGCTGCCACTGTTTAAGGCTCCTTGGCCCGAGCAAAACCTCACGCAGGAAAACGGCCCCCTTATGGCCCGCTACATGCTCTATGGCGATGGCAGGGCTTACGAAAACGAACCCGAGCGATTCCAGTTTGGCAAGCATGCCCATCTGGATTGGGGCCTAGAGGGCATACCCGCGATGCAGTTTGAGCGCGGCGACTTTATGGCCGAAGGCGACAGCATGACCTACATTCCACTACTGCCGTTTGGCCTGCGCGGCATCGATGACCGCAACTTCGATACACTGCTCGGCCGTATGTTTCTTGATGGTCATCCCGATTCGGACGCGCCCGCCGGTTTTGCCGCCATCGGCACGCCCATAGACGGCAACCCCAATCCCTACCTGCGCGCCTATCAGGAAGACTTTGCCGCCCGCGCGCAATGGTGCGCCCATGATCCGGCGTCTTGTTCGCATCCGGCACATGTTGCCGAGGTCACGACCGACCGCAGCGCCGCAGCCGGTGAGCGTGTCGTCCTTGCAGCGGCCATCGTCGACCCCGACGGCAAGGGCTTCGATGCACATTGGGATGTCGCCATGGACCCGTCGAGCTATGCAGGCACGCAGGATCTTTCGCTGTGGCAGGAATGCACGGTAAGCACCGCTTTTGTCGTGCCCGCCGACGCGCAGCCCGGCGACCGCTTTGTGCTCACCCTTACCGTGCAGACGCGCGCCGAGCGCCCCTGCAGCCGCTACGCCCAGGTTGCCGTGACCGTGGCGTAACCACCACGATCACACCAAGCACATTTGCGGTGGCCGGCAAGCGGCGCCAACCAGAAAGGCCACCGCAAAAGTACCTGGCGGTTTTGCAGTGGCCTTGGCTGTCTTAGCAAGCCCACCCTTGGAGGAGAATGGATTCTCGCGAGGTCAGTATTCCATCTCACAATGCCGAATTTTCCACAGCCGCATCGCGTGTCTTAAACTCTCAGCCCTTCATCTGTGGCATTTCTTTTAACAGGGCCGCCATATATAAGGGCAGATACAATATCGTCTTTTCATCCACCACGTTATCCCGGTGAAGCACGACCGCCTGAGTCAATCCATAGTTTTCAACGCTCATCAGGCGGTCAAGGGCAGCGTGCTTCGTGCTGTATCTACCCGATTTGACCTCGACAGGCAACACGATGGGACTCCGCTTATCCTCGATTAAAAAATCGACTTCTCCAACCTTCGCCGCGTTAAAGTAGAACAACGAAGAATAGCCGCATGCGCGCAGCTCCTGGGCTACTGCATTCTCAAAAGCCTGCCCGAAGTTGACCGAATCCCGCTGCGCAACAATGGCCTCAACATCGGCGGGAGAAAAAGTAGAAAACAGTAGACCAACATCGCTCAGATAAAACTTAAAAAAGCTGTCTTCCCGCGAAAGACCCAAGGGAAACATCGGCTCGCTCGCCCTCTTAACCGGAATCGCAACGCCCGCATTAACAAGCCAGTCAAAATCGGGCTGCAGATCCAAAAAACGCTTCCGCTTGTCTATCCCGGTAACGAGAAAACGCTTGTTCTCTTTATTAAGCTGCGCGGGCATGGCATCATAGATCGTCCTGATCCGCTGAGCATGCGCAGGGGTTTCGGCGTACCGTACGATATCCGCACGATATGCCTCGAGGATGCCCTGCTGGCGAGCGCGCATCGCCTGCGTATCATGAGTCGAGACGAACAGCTGAACAGCCTCAGGCATGCCGCCCACAAGAACATACCGGTAATACGTCTCGACCAGCCGTTTGTGAATAAATGGGGGCACCTGTTCCCGTTTGCGGTAACAGGCTCGAACGATATCCCACAATGATTTATCGACTCCCAGGGCCCAGGAGAATTCTTCGAAATCCATGGGAAACATCTCAAGGATATCGATAGTACCCACTGGCAACGACCGAAAATGATACGCCTCGACCCCGAGCATAGAACCGGAGTAGATAACATCGAAGCGATTGTCTTGTGCAAGGTAACGCATCCAGGTGATGGCGTCTCCGCAACGCTGCACCTCATCAAAAAACAGAAGTGTCTTCGCATCCGAAGCAATAGGCGATGAAGACAGTGCGGTGATTCTCACAATGAGGTCATCGAGGCTCTTTGCCTCCCCTATAAGCTCGACCGCGTCAGGCCTCTCCACGAAGTCGATTTTCAGGAAGCTTCTGTAGTTGTCACGGGCAAACTGCTCGACAGCGCTTGTTTTGCCAACCTGTCGAGCACCGGTAATAAGCAGTCCCTGCCCGGTTTTAGTCTGTTTCCAGTTTTCAATCTTCTCGATAATTTTACGCTTGAGCATGCTTGCCTCCTTTGCTCATTTTAACTGGGATAACTGCAAAATTCCAATTGTAATTTGATATATTCCAGCATAATCTCAATCAGAATTTACCTCTATTGAACATTTTTAAGAAAGCGTTGATCAAACATCCAATAACATGCGGTGCCCACGTTCGGCAAGGAGTGTCCCCAACTGCCGCTCATTTAAGTACGTCCCCAATGAGTGGCCCCCGGCGCTAGTCGTTTAAGAACGTCCCCAACGACTGGTCAAAATGGGCCATGTGTCCCAGTTGTGGAGACTCGTTGAGCCGTCTGGGTATCGTGAAAGATCGCACACTCCCCCATCATCAAAAGTGACACACGCTACCAGTTGATGGGAGGCAGCCATGGGCTTCTTTGACAAGATGTTCGAGAAGAAAGAGTGCGCGATTTGCGGTACCGAGCTGGGACTTTTGGGAAAGACCAAGATTAGCGAAGGCTACCTGTGCAAAGAGTGCGCCGGCAAGCTCTCCCCCTACTTTCACGGCTATCGCTCCAGCACCGCGGACGATATCCGCGAGCAACTCGCCTACCGCGAGGCCAATGCCGAGCGTCTGGCCTCGTTCAACCCCACGCGCACGCTCTCTGCCGGACGCGCCAACATCATGCTCGATGAGGACGCGGGCCTGCTGATCATCACTTCGCAGAGCCGCTGGCGCGATGCCAATCCCGACATCATCGAGTTCTCACAGGTACTCGGCTGCGATATGGATATCGACGAGCATCGCACCGAAATCTATCGCGAGACCAAGGACGGCGAGCGCGAGAGCTACAACCCGCCGCGCTACGACCTGGATTACGACTTCAATCTGACCATCCACGTCAACGCGCCGTACTTTACCGAGATCAACCTGCGCGTGAACGACTCCACCATCGATCAGCGCGGTTCCATCGAATACCGCGAGGCTAAGCGCCAGGCAACCGAGGTCCGCGACGCGCTGGTGCAGCTGCGCCAGGAAACGCGCGACAGCGTCGTGGCCGCCAAGGCCCCCAAGACCGCGGTCACCTGCCCCTTCTGCGGTGCAACCACCATTCCCGATGCCAGTGGGCGCTGCGAATACTGCGGTGGCGCCATCGGCGCTTAGCCTCCGGCACGGAAAGGACCGATCATGGCCTTCGAGAGTGTCAACTATCAGTGCCCCGCGTGTGGCGGCCCCCTTCACTTTGCCAGTGCCGAGCAAAAGCTCGTCTGCGACTACTGCGACTCGCGCTTTGAAGTCGAAGAAGTCGAGGCCCTCTATCGCGAGCGCCAGGACAAGGCCGATGCCAAAGCCGATGCCGCAGCCGCGGCTCCCAAGCCTGCTGTCGACGATGCCGTGCAGGAGCTGGCTCAAAACGCCGGCTACATCTGCTCGTCGTGCGGCGCCGAACTGATCTCGGACGGCACCGTCGCCGTTACCACCTGCCCATACTGCGGTAACTCCGCCGTGGCACCTGGCCAGCTCTCGGGCGACTTCTCACCCGACCTGGTGATTCCGTTTAAGCTCGGGCGCGACGATGTCATGGCCGCGCTCAAAGACCACTACAAGGGCAAAATCCTGCTGCCCAAGAGCTTTGTCACCGGCAACCACATCGACGAGGTCCAAGGTGTCTACGTGCCGTTTTGGCTCTACGGTGCCCGCGTGGACGGCGAAGTGCGCTTCGACGCAACCAACGAGACCGTAACCGAGGAACCCGATCGCACCGTCACGACCACCGACCACTACGACGCCTACCGTAAAGGCAATATCTCGTTTGAGCGCGTGCCCGTCGACGGATCGTCCAAGATGCCCGACGGCCACATGGACGCCATCGAGCCGTTTGACTACGACGCACTGCGTCCGTTCTCGATCGCATATATGCCCGGCTACATCGCCAACCGTTACGACGAGGACTGCGAGACCTGCAAGGCGCGCGCCGAGCGCCGCATGGAGGAGAGCACGATCTCGGCCCTGCGCGAGACCGTCGTCGACGAATATGACGACGCCACGGTCGAAAGCAAGCAGCTCGACTACACCTGGGAAGACAGTGACTACGCTCTGTTCCCCGTGTGGATGCTTTCCACCTCGTGGAACGGCAAGAGCCATCTGTTTGCCATGAACGGCCAGACCGGTCGCATGGTCGGCGAGCTCCCCTGCTCCAAGCCCAAGCTCGCTATCGCCTCGGTGCTGTTCTTTGTAATCGGATTTGTCCTCTCCCAGATCCTCTTCATGGGTGAGAACGCCTTCGATCCGGATTACCTCGCCTTCGACATCGAGGGCATCCTCATCAACATCGTCGCGCCGTTGATCATCGTAATCATCGCGGACGTGCTGCTGGTAGGCCAGCTCAAGACGGCCAACGAGGCCACCCACGCCGATTGCTACTGCGGCGAGCTCGACCTGACCGAGAAGCACGACACCTTCAGCCACACCGAGACCACCGTTGTCATGAAGGACAACAAGGACGATTAGCCATTCTGACCAATACCACCCGGCCTTTGACGAGAAAGGAAGATCACCATGGGACTCTTGAAAGCTGGATTGGGTGCTGCCGGCGGCGTCATGGCCGACCAGTGGAAGGAATTTATCTATTGCGAATCGATGCCCGCTGACGTCTTGGCCTGCAAGGGCAGTAAGCGCACCGGCGGCCGCAGCTCCAACACGCGCGGCGAGGACAACGTTATCTCCAACGGTTCCGTCATCGCCGTCAACGACGGCCAGGGCATGCTCGTGGTGCAAAACGGCAAGATCATCGAAGTCGCGCTGGAGCCCGGTGAGTTCGTCTTCGATACCGGCAGCGAGCCGAGCGTCTTCAGCGGCAACCTGGGCGATTCCATCAAGGAGACGTTCGCCAATATCGGCAGCCGCTTTACCTTTGGCGGCGACGCGGGCAAAGACCAGCGCGTCTACTTCATCAACACCAAGGAGATCATCGGCAACAAGTACGGCACCGCCTCTCCCGTGCCCTTCCGCGTGGTCGATAACAACATTGGCCTGGATGTCGACATCTCCGTGCGCTGCAACGGCGAGTATTCGTACCGCATCACCAACCCGCTGCTGTTCTACACCAATGTGTGCGGCAACGTGACCGATAGCTACACGCGCGATAAGATCGACAGCCAGCTTAAGTCCGAGCTGCTCACCGCCCTGCAGCCCGCCTTTGCCAAGATCTCGGAGATGGGCATTCGTTACAGCGCCATTCCCGGTCACACCACCGAGCTCGCCCGCGCGCTCAACGAGGTCCTCTCGGCCGACTGGCGCGATCTGCGCGGTGTCGAGATCGTGAGCTTTGGCGTCAACTCCATCGCCGCTTCGCAAGAAGACGAGCAGATGATCAAGGACCTGCAGAAGGCTGCGGTCATGCGCGATCCCACCATGGCGGCCGCCAACATCGCCAGTGCCCAGAGTGACGCAATGCGCGCGGCAGCGGCCAACCCCAACGGCGCGATGGCCGGCTTTATGGGCATGGGCATGGCGGGCGGCATGGGCGGCATGAACGCCAGTCAGTTGTTCGCCGCCGGC
>URMR01000098.1 GCA_900548935.1 uncultured Collinsella sp. | reverse complement strand
ATGGACGTACCTGCCCAAAACCGCGGCTGCTCCGCGCACGGCGGCCGTTGCGGTAATCACGGTGTTGCCATGTACGGTGCCCGTGACGATAACGCCCTTGGAAACCGGCGTGGGAACGGGGTAGAGCGGCATGAGCGCGCGCGGTTCCTTGTCCAGCACCACAATGTTGCCCTGGCGCCAGACCATCTGGAACTCCTCGGCCCCCGCCATATGCGAGATGTCCGCGGCACCGTTGCCCGCGGCGTTGACCAGGTAACGGCAACGCACGTCTCCGGCGGGCGTTGCCAGCGTAAAGCGCGCGGTTCTGTTGGTGGCCTCGCCGCCAGCAACCTCAATCGCTTCCACCGGAGTCGACCGCATAAACGTCACGCCGTTGGCCACGGCGTTCTCCAGCGCGGCGATGGCGACCTCAAACGGATCTACAAAACCGGTCGAAGGGCACCATAGCGCGCATGTGGCCTGGGCACTCGCGCGCGGCTCCAGTTCGTGGATGCGCTCGGGGCCGATAATCGACAGCTCGGGCACGCCGTTGGCTAGGCCATTCTGGCGCAGCTTCTCCAGGTGTGCGCGGTCTTCGTCGTTGAAACCCAGCACCATCGACCCGGTGCGGCGGAACAAAAATCCCAGCTCTTGGGCCCACGTGCCATATAGCTCGCAACCTCGGGCGTTGACCTGCGCCTTTACCGTACCCGGTGCCGGATCGTAGCCGGCGTGCACCAGGCCGCCGTTGGCCTTTGAGGCGCCCAGCGCGATGTCGTTGGCCGCCTCGACTACGCAAATAGACAAGTCAAAGCGCGCGAGCTGCCGCGCGATTGCGCACCCGGTGATGCCCGCGCCCACAATCGCGATATCAAACGTTTCTGCCACAGTGCCTCCCAGACAAGTTGACAGGCTGTCAATAGGACTATCCTACGGTCTGCACACCCCCAGCGCAGCGGCAATGCGGCGAACAGCCCCGCAACACCCGCCAACGGCAGGCGAGGGGAGACTCAGGACCATCGGTGACCTCGTTTGCCGCCTCTGGCGTCAGAGGTTTGTCTCGTTCTGTAACAGTAAGCAGAAGAGTTGGGTTCCAGATGTTGCAGATCGAGACGTTTGCCAGGCGGCTCCTCTGTTTGTCTTGATTTGTAACAGTAAGAGGGGAAAATCGGTCCTATGTGTTACAGATTGAGATTTAAAGTCAGGGAGAGATTCTTCTGTCTCGATCTGTAACATCTGGGGGCCGTTTTGGGGTCTAGATGTTACAGATTTAGATGAACCTATTAGTCGGTTTCGAATGTCTCAATCTGTAACGGTTAGACCTGTTTTTGCCGAGTTGTTGTTACAGATTGAGATATTGAGATTGGACATTTTCCTTTGTCTCGATCTGTAACAGATAGAAGGGTTTCTGGCCCCCAGTTGTTACAGATTGAGATATTTAACGGAGGGCTCACCGTTCATCTTGATCTGTAACAGTAAGAACTAGAACTGATTTTAGAGTCAAGATGTTACGGATCGAGATTTAACTCGGGGAGAGAACGGTTTGTCTAATTCTGTAACATCAAGACCCGGAATCCGCCCTTCACCTGTTACAGATTGAGATGTTTGTGTCCGCACCAGCACCGCTTGCAACCGTAGTCCCATATAAACAAACCCCGTGGTAAACTTGACCGGACTGTAAATATTCCGAAAGGTACACCTCAATGTCCAAGTACATCTCTGAGCTCATGTCGCCGCAGCTTATGGGCGTCATCTATGCCTTTGTTGGCTTTATCATCGCCCTGTACGTGCTGTCGGTCGTCTATGTGTTCATCGACGCTCGCCGCCGCGGCGCCAGCGCCTACGTGGCATGGGGCATCATTGCCCTCATCCCGTTTGTGGGCCTCATCGCCTACCTGGTCCTGCGCCCGCATTCCTACGCGGCCGACCGCGAGGAGCAGGAGCTGGACATGGCCCTGCGCGAGCGCCAGCTTGCCCAGTACGGCACCTGCCCGCAGTGCGGCGCCCCCATCGAGAAGGACTTTGTGGTCTGCCCGGTGTGCGACACCCAGGTTCGCAACGTGTGCCCCAGCTGCCATCGCCCGCTCGACGCGCACTGGAAGGTCTGCCCCTACTGCCGAACTCGCATCCAGTAACGCATCCATCGCCGGGCCGGTCGTAAGCCACGGGCGCCGCGCGTCACGCACAAGCCGCACGCGCGCCCCGCAGCCCCGCCCCACACGATGAAGCATGCGTAGAAAATCGCCCGCCGTGCCATTAAGGTGCGGCGGGCGCTTGTATACCAAGGCAACCTGCCTATAATGATGCAAGTCAAAAACGCCGAGCGCATCGCACGCACTTGCATCAGGCATTCGAGAGGAGAAAACATACCCATGAAGGCACTCTACAATGACGGTTCGGTGGCCGAGCTCCCGCAGGACGAGGTCACGCACGTCATCCGCCACTCTGCCGCGCACATCATGGCGCAGGCCATCAAGCGCCTCTATCCCGAGGCCGACTTTGCCTACGGCCCCGCGACCGACAACGGTTTTTACTACGACGTCGATCTGCCCGAGGGCGTCAAGATCAGCGAGGACGACTTCCCCGCGATCGAGGCCGAGATGAAGAAGATCGTCAAGGAGAACCTTAAGTTCTCCGTATACGAGAAGCCCCGCGCCGAGGCCATCGCCCTTATGGAGGAGCGCGGCGAGAAGTACAAGGTCGAGCACATCGGCGACCTGGACGACGACGCCCACATCACCTTCTACCAGCAGGGCGACTACATCGACATGTGTGTCGGCCCCCACATCTGCTACACCAAGGCGCTGAAGGCCTTTAAGCTCACCGGCGTCTCGGGCGCCTACTGGAAGGGCGACAAGGACAACAAGATGCTCACCCGCATCAACGGCGTCGCCTTTGCCACCAAGGAAGAGCTCGACGAGCACATGCACATGCTGGAGGAGGCCAAGAAGCGCGACCACCGCAAGATCGGCCGCGAGATGGACCTCTTTATGATGCGCGACGAGGCCCCCGGCTTCCCGTTCTTCCTGCCTAACGGCATGATCCTTAAGAACACGCTGCTGGACTACTGGCGCGAGATCCACCACAAGGCCGGCTACGTGGAGATCTCCACGCCACTCATCATGAACAAGCAGCTGTGGAAGACCTCGGGCCACTGGGACCACTACAAGGACAACATGTACTCCACCGTCATCGACGACGAAGAGTACTGCATTAAGCCCATGAACTGCCCGGGCGGCGTGCTGGTGTACGCCTCCAAGCCGCACTCCTATCGCGAGCTGCCCATTCGCGCCGGCGAGATTGGTCTGGTGCACCGCCACGAGCTTCGCGGCGCCCTGCACGGCCTGTTCCGTGTGCGCTGCTTTAACCAGGACGACGCCCACCTGTTTGTGCGTCCCGACCAGCTGACCGACGAGATCGTGGGCGTGGTCAACCTCATCGACTCCGTGTACCAGAAGTTTGGCTTTAAGTACCACGTTGAGCTTTCCACCCGCCCCGAGGACTCCATGGGTTCGGACGAGGACTGGGCTCGCGCTGAGGAGGGTCTGCGCACCGCTCTGGAGCAGCTGCACATGGACTACGAGGTCAACGAGGGCGACGGCGCCTTCTACGGCCCCAAGATCGACTTCCACCTGGAGGACTCGCTCGGCCGTACCTGGCAGTGCGGTACCGTCCAGCTCGACTTCCAGATGCCGCTCAACTTTGACCTGGAGTACGTGGACGCCGACGGCACCAAGAAGCGCCCCATTATGCTGCATCGCGTGTGCTTTGGCTCCATCGAGCGCTTCATCGGTATTCTGATCGAGCACTTTGCGGGCAAGTTCCCCACCTGGCTGGCTCCCGTGCAGGTCAAGGCGCTTCCCGTCTCCGAGAAGAGCCGCGACTACGCCCACGAGGTGTGCGCCAAGCTGGAGGAGGCCGGCATTCGCGTGGTCTGCGACGACCGCGACGAGAAGATCGGCTACAAGATCCGTGAGGCCCGCAGCATCGACCGTGTGCCCTACATGCTCATCCTGGGCGAGAAGGAGGTCGAGGCCGGCAACATCTCCGTCCGCGATCGCTCCAACGAGACCGTTCAGATGAGCGTCGACGAGTTTGTTGCCAAGGTGACCGAGGAGATCAAGACTCGCGCCTAGCACAAGCTACACAAGAATTAACAAAGGCGATCGTCCTATTGGGCGGTCGCCTTTTTTTGTTGTCTATAGAAGAAAAGCCGCTGGTAAGAGCGGCTTTTTTGTTGTGCAAAAATGTACAGGTTTTTGTAGTGGGGTATGGAGTTGTGTCTGCTCGCGCCGCAATTTGCGCAATCTGGGAAAACGGTCACGATTTATTCGTATAATGTGCTTCGTCGAAAGATACGAAAAACTGTACTTTTGCGACTGCGCCTAGCTGCGAGCGAGAAGCCTGTTCTTAACGCCCCTGCATCCGCGTGTGTCGCGGATGCAAGTTAAGGGGGCGAGAGATGGAACAGACGATGCGGCGCCAAGAGCAGCTGCCCGGCGCCTTTAGTGGCGCTACTACCAACAGCCAGCATGGCCGCGTCCGCTGGTATCTGGTCCACACCCCCAATGGTAAAGAGCGCGAGACCTGCGAAAAGGTCCGCCGCATTATCCCGCACGAGTTGATGCAGGACGCTTTTGTGATGCAAAAGGAGTTCTGGTTTAAGCGGGACGGCGCCTGGTCGCTCCAAACCAAACCTATGTACAAGGAATACTTCTTCGTCGCCACGCGCGATGCCGCCGCTCTCGACAGGGCTTTGGCGCAGTTGAGCTTTGGCTGTCGCATTGCCGGCAGCAGAGAGCGGGCCTATGCACCCATGCCGGACGATGCGCAGGACTGGTATCGCAGCGTGCTCGACGACGACGGCGTGGTGCGCAACAGCGTAGCCCGCATAGAAGACGGCGTGTTGCACATAGTACAAGGGCCCTTGGTGGGGCAAGAGGCCCGTGTAAAGAAGATCGACCGTCATAAGCGCTGGTGCCTGGTAGACGTGGGCGAAGGCGACTCCGCTTTTAGGGAGCTGCTTCCGTTAGACGTGCCCAGTAAGACGTAAGGGGACGTCGCACTGGCAATTCATTCGCAATTTGAATTCATCGATTGGGGGATCCCTGGGGACAGGGACGTGGATTTGAACTTGACTACTAAAGAAGTGACAGGGCAAAACGCGCCGGTGGGGGCCGCGCTTATAGCCCAGGCCATGAATCGCGGCGAGGTGAGCGTGCGCTACAAGGCCATGCAGGCCGTGAAGGACTGGGACCGCACGCGCCTGGGCTACCGTGCCGTGAAGCGCGCGTTCGACATCGTGTTCAGCGGCTGCGTGCTGGCCGTCATCGCCATTCCGAGCCTGGTGCTGGCGGCGGCCATCCGCCTGGAGAGCGAGGGCAACCCGTTCTACAGCCAGATCCGCGTGGGGCAGACCCACCGCGACGGCAGGCTGTCCACCTTCCGCATGTGGAAGTTCCGCTCCATGTACAAGGACGCCGACGAGCGCCTCGCCGAGCTCAAGGGACAGAACGAGATCGCCGGCGCCATGTTCAAGATGAGGGACGACCCCCGCGTCACCAAGATCGGCAAGTTCATCCGCAAGCACTCCATCGACGAGTTCCCGCAGTTCGTGAACGTGTTCCTGGGCCAGATGTCCGTCGTGGGCCCGCGCCCGCCGCTGCCCAACGAGGTCGCGGAGTACACCGAGTTCGACCTGCAGCGCCTGGCCGTGAAGCCGGGCATCACCGGCTGGTGGCAGGTCACGGAGCGCAACTCGACCGGGTTCGACGGCATGGTCCGCCGGGACCTTGAGTACATCGCCAAGCGCGGACCCATCACGGACCTCAAGATCGTCGTCCTCACGGTGATCGAGGTCATTACAGGCAAGGGTGCGTGCTAATGCTCCAGGACTATTCAACATTCACTGAACTCAAGCGCGTTCCCGTAATCGATGTTCCAATCACGGGAACCAATATGTCTGAGTGCATCGAGTTTCTCACTCGCCATATAGATGAGCTACATGGCGAGTATATTTGCGTTTCCAATGCTCATACGTCGGTTATGGCTCATGACGATTCCGCCTATTGGACCTGCCAATCTGAATCCGTCATGTCCGTTCCCGACGGCAAGCCTTTATCTGTTGTCGGACGTAAAACAATCGAGTCAATGGGGCGTGTAACAGGACCCGATCTGATGCGAGAGATATTCAACATTTCTGCGCAGCAAGGATGGAGTCATTACTTCTACGGTAACGAGCAGAAAAATCTCGACGCTCTCAAGAATTCACTTCAAAAGGAATATCCGGACCTGGTAATCGCCGGCATGGAGCCTTCGGTCTTCCGCCCGCTCTCCGATAGTGAAAAACGAGACCTATCGCGACGCCTCGCAGAATCTGGTGCTGACTTTGCATGGATCGCTTTAGGCGCACCCCGTCAGGAAGTCCTCATGCATGAACTTAAAGGCGGCCCCCAGCCGTTGATGATCGGTGTTGGCGGAGCGTTCAACGTTCTCGCCGGCGTGGTGCCAGAGGCGCCGATGTGGATGCAAAACCTGAGTCTCGAGTGGCTATACAGGCTTATTCAAGAGCCGAAGCGGCTTTTCAAACGATACCTCGTAACTAATACGAAATTTCTCTTTTATCAGTTTACAAAAGCCAAACGTAAGGAAGGCAAATAGATGAACGATTCG
>URMR01000097.1 GCA_900548935.1 uncultured Collinsella sp. | reverse complement strand
GTCGCGCAGCAACTGCGTATAGCCGCTCTCGTCGACCACCATGTTCTTGCACACGTTCGGCCACAGGCAGCGCTTGTTCTTGCACACGCCGTGCTTGAGCTGCTTGTCGCAGGCAGGACGGCTAAAGTTGGCCGTCGGTCCTCCCACGTCGTTGATGTAGCCCTTAAACTCGGGATCGCGCGTGAGCAGCTCGGCCTCGCGCATGATCGAGTCGTGGCTGCGCATCTGCAGCACGCGGCCCTGGTGGAAGGTGAGGGCGCAAAACGAGCACTCGCCAAAACAGCCGCGGTTGGAGCTAATGGAAAACTTGATCTCGGCAAAGGCCGGCACGCCGCCTGCCGCGTCGTAGTCGGGATGCCAATCGCGTGCGTAGGGGAGTTCGGCCACCTCGTCCATCTCATCGGTGGTGAGCGTTGCCGACGGTGGGTTCTGCACCACATAGACGTTGTTGGGATAGGGCTCTACCAGGCGATGTCCGGTGATGGGGTCCATATTCTGCTGCTGCACATTAAAGCTGCGTGCGTAGTTGAGCTTGTCGGCGGCAAGGTCGTTCCAGCTGGGCAGCAGGTCGTAGTCGTAGACCTCGTCAAGCGAACCCGTGCGGTAGACGGTGCCGTTGATATAGGTGATCTGATTGACGGGCAGTCCCGCGTCGAGCGCGTCGGCGATCTCGACGATCGCGTGCTCGCCCATGCCGTAGATGAGGATGTCGGCGCCCGAGTCGAGCAGCACCGAGCGCTTGAGCTTGTCCTGCCAGTAGTCGTAATGGGCCAGGCGGCGCAGGCTCGCCTCGATGCCGCCGATGATGATGGGGGCGTCCTTGAACGTCTGGCGGATGAGGTTGCCGTAGACCGTGACGGCACGATTGGGGCGGTGCCCCTCCTCGCCACCGGGGGTATAGGCGTCGGTGTGGCGGCGGTGCTTGGTCACCGAATAGTGGTTGACCATGGAGTCCATATTGCCGGCACTGACGAGAAAGCCCAGGCGCGGCTCGCCGAGCACGGTGATGCTGGCGGGGTCGGTCCAATCGGGCTGGCAGATAATGCCTACCTTGTAGCCGTGCGCGTCGAGTACGCGGCTGATGATGGCCATACCAAAGCTGGGGTGGTCCACGTAGGCGTCGCCGCAGATGTAGACGAAGTCACACTGGTCCCAGCCGCGCGCATCCATGTCGGCGCGGCTGACGGGGAGGAACTTATCGCGGCCCGGGCGCCAGGGACGGACAGGCACTGCTGGGGTATGCGTGGTGTGGCCGCTCTGGGCCTTGCCGCCGCGCTTTTGCTGCTGGCCCTGTTTGCCCTGCTGACTGCGCTGGTTGTTCTGAGCGTGCTGAGGCTTTTTTGCCACGATCCCTCCCGGTGTTTGTATGCTGCACGTAATTGTAACCAGTCTTTTTGGGACGGCGCTAAAAAGACTGGTGGAGTACATGGGCTGGCGGATCGGCGTGTCGATGCGGGCGCTGTACCCGCCGTTTGTTTCCAGACTGTGTATCTGCGCGTTGGAGAACCCGTCTCGCGCCCACGCCATGTTGTCAATGGGTTACAGTATGAACGGCGGCTATGTTTCCGCCAACGCACGAGAGAGTCGTCAACAAGGAGGATGCACGACGATGCAGCGTGCCAAACAGATATCGGAGTCTATTGAGCTGGGCATCATCTTGGCGCTCGCCGGTGGCTTTATGGATGTGTATTCGTACATTGGGCGCGACCATGTTTTCGCAAACGCGCAGACGGGCAACATCTTGCTGGTGGGCGTGAGCATCTCGGAGGGCAACTGGGCGCTCGCGGGGCGCTATTTCTTCCCCGTGGTGTCGTTTGCCGTGGGCATTATGCTTGCCGACTTGGTGCACGAGCGGTTTGGCAGCGTGATTCACTGGCGCCAGGTGACGGTGTTTTTTGAAGCCGTTATCTTGCTGGGCGTGAGCTTTATCCCGGGCGGCGATTTCAACCTGCTCGCCAACTGCCTCACCTCGTTTGCCTGCGGTATGCAGGTCGAGAGCTTCCGCAAGATCCACGGTCACGGCATTGCCACGACCATGTGCATCGGTAACCTGCGCAATGCGCTGCAAAACGTGGACGACTACATCATCACCCACAAGCGCGGCTTTTTGGAAAACGGCGTGCTGTACTTTGGCGTGATCTTTACCTTTGTGTTTGGCGCCGTGCTGGGCAATTGGTGCATTGAGCGCATGGGCCTGCACGCCATTGCGGTGGCGAGCGTGCTGCTGTTTATCGCGTTTACCATCATGTTTATCGACCGCGAGCGCGATTTGCGCTCTCGCTGGAAGCGCGCCTGCGAAGATTGGAAAGACGCCTGCCAAAAATAGCGGCAAGATGTGACAAGGGGGCAGTCCCCTTGTCAGATAGATCGATAATGGGGAGGGGACGGCCATCTCGGTCGCCCCTTTTTTTTGTTTAGTGGTCGGGTAGTGACGATACCAGTTGTTGAAACGCTTTAACACCTTTGACGTTCTCACGTGTTTTTTGTTTCAAAAGCGTTAGGATGGAACTTATAGTGCGGGGCGTAATGGGTGCCCCGCGCACGATAGGAGGCTATCAATGGCTAATCGTTTCGTTCTCAACACCATTTCTTACCATGGTTCCGGCGCCATCAAGGAGATCCCCGGCGAGCTCCAGCGTCGCGGCTACAAGAAGATCTTCGTCTGCTCCGACCCCGATCTGGTCAAGTTTGGCGTTACCGCTAAGGTGACCGACGAGCTCGACGCCGCCGGCATCGCTTGGAGCCTTTACTCCGAGATCAAGCCCAACCCCACCATCCAGAACGTCAAGGACGGCGTCGAGGCCTTCAAGGCCGCCGAGGCTGACGCTATCGTGACCATCGGTGGTGGCTCCTCCATGGACACCGCCAAGGCTATCGGCATCATCATCAACAACCCCGAGTTTGCCGATGTCCGTAGACTAAGAACCACGCCGTGTTCACCATCGCCGTGCCGACGACCGCCGGTACCGCTGCCGAGGTGACCATCAACTACGTCATCACCGACCCCGAGAAGGTCCGCAAGTTCGTGTGCGTCGACACCAACGACGCCCCCGAGGTCGCTGTCGTCGACCCCGACATGATGGCTTCCATGCCCGCCGGCCTGACCGCTTCCACCGGCATGGACGCACTGACCCACGCCATCGAGGGCTACACCACCAAGGGCGCCTGGGAGCTTTCCGACATGTTCCACTTTGAGGCCATTAAGCTGATCAGCGAGAACCTGCGCGACTCCGTCGCCGAGGCCAAGTCCGGTCAGCCCGGCTCCGGCCGCGAGGGCATGGCTCTTGGTCAGTATGTCGCCGGCATGGGCTTCTCTAACGTCGGCCTGGGCATCGATCACGCCATGGCTCACACCCTGTCCGCTCACTACGACACCCCGCACGGCGTCGCTTGCGCCATGCTGCTTCCGATCGCCATGGAGTTCAACAAGCCGGTTTGCGCCGAGCGCCTGGCCAAGGTCGCCGTCGCCATGGGCGTTGACACCACGGGCATGAGCACCGACGAGGCTTCCGACGCCGCTATCGCCGCCGTCAAGCAGCTTTCCGCCGACGTGAACATCCCGCACGTCTGCGAGGCCATGAAGGCTGACGAGATCGAGGTCCTGGCCAAGGACGCCATGGCCGACGCTTGCTTCCCGGGTAACCCGCGCGAGGCGACGCTCGACGACGTCATCGAGCTCTTCAAGAAGATCTGCCCGGCTGCCTAACCTGGTTCGGCGGGCCCCGCCCGTTAGCCCCAGAATCGTCCTCGGACATGTCGGAAGCCCCCGCTGCGCACTACGCGCGGCGGGGGCTTCCTCCGTCCTGCGGAAAGATTGTGGGGCTAACGGGCAGGGCCCCGCCGGCTCGTTATCGTGGCGGGCGCAGTTCTGGGGAGCTCGATGGGTCATCTCGCTAGGTAAAAAGATGGTTCGCGGTGGTATTGTTGCTGTGGGTTTAATTCGACATGAAAGGGTGACTTTGGTGTCCAAGATGGATTCTACGCTCTCATATATCGCTGGACAGCTTAAGACGCTGACTTCTATTGCTTCGCCTACGGGCTATACCCGTGCGGCGACTGATTATCTAATGGAAACGTTGCGCGATATGGGCTTTGGGCCTGAGCGTTCTAATAAGGGCAATGTGCTTGTTGAGCTTGGTGGCGAGGGCGAGCCGCTTGTGTTGGCGAGCCATGTCGACACCCTGGGCGCCATGGTGCGCTCCATTAAGGACAATGGCCGTCTGCGTCCCACGACGCTAGGTGGGCACCAGTGGTCTACGGCCGATGGCGAGAACTGCACCGTCTACACGCGCGATGGCAATGTGTACACGGGCGTGGTCCTCAACACCGAGCCTTCGGCGCACGTGGCCGACGAGCCGGTCAAGACCATCGAGAAGAACATGGAAATCCTGCTCGACGAGAACGTCGACAGCAAGGACGATGTGCTTGAGCTGGGCATTCAGACCGGCGACATCATCGCCATGGATCCGCGTACCACGGTGACGGAGAGCGGCTACATCAAGAGCCGCTTCCTGGATGACAAGCTGTCGGCGTCGATTCTGCTGGGTCTGGCCCGCGCCGTTGCTGACGGCGAGGTGACCCTTTCGCGCAAGGTTTCGCTGCTCTTTACGGTGTACGAGGAGGTCGGCCACGGCGGTGCCTTTGTGCCGGCTGACACCCGCGAGATGATCAGCGTGGACATGGGCTGCGTGGGTGACGACCTGGGCTGCACCGAGCGCATGGTTTCGATTTGCGCCAAGGATTCGGGTGGCCCCTACAACTACGACCTGGTGACCACGCTGTCCAACATCGCGCGCGAGCTCGAGCTCGATTACGCCATCGACGTGTACCCGCATTACGGCTCGGACGTCGAGGCCACGCTCTCTGCCGGCTACGACATCCGTCACGGCCTGATCGGCCCCGGCGTGTACGCGAGCCACAACTACGAGCGCAGCCACATCGACGGCGTGCGCAACACCTTTGAACTGGTTCGCGCCTACGTTCAGCGCTAGGGGAGCAGCGGCCTCGGCTGGCACAGCAGTACCGACCGAGGCCGCCCACTGTAAGTTGCGGTGAAATAGGGACTGTTTAAGCGTTTAAAACCGCCAAACAGTCCCTATTTCACCGCAACTTAGGGGGCAGTGCTGTTATCTCTGCACGTGCCGTAGCACCTCAACGGCGGCGCTTACCTCTATCGTGCGGCGCTCGAGACCGCGGCGGATGGCCTTGAGGCGATTGCCTGCTGTTGCCCATGCGCTTTGTGAGAGGATTTCGACTGCCTCGTCGACGAACCCATCGAGATGCGACGCATCGAACCAATCGAGCGAGTCAGCAAATGCTAGCTGAGTGGAAGGGTCCGGACCAAACGGTTTGGCGGCAAATCCAAACTCCCCGGCAACGAGCACGGCGGTTGGCACGTTGTACCACAGGCAATTGCCACTATCGAACAGCGGTGCAGGCCGCATTTCCAGCGTGTCGACATTGCGGATGATGCCGAAGTTTCGCCAGTGGCGGTCGCTGTTGGCCAGGAGGGCATCGCAGACAATCATCTGCGACATGGATTTTCTTACCGTGGCTTCGTCAGCCCCGTGTCTGCCAAGAAAGCGACAGTATCGATCGTATGTTGAGTTTCCTCGCTGGCCACCGAGTGCGTCCCTGATATAAGCGGCCGGCACGTATTCCTCACGGCCATTAAGAAAGTCATCGCATAGGCATACGGGCCCGTCGAACATGCGCTCGACCGTATAGGGAACAAACTCACCTTTGGATAGCAGACGCCGATGTAGAGCTGTTGCAACCGCCTCGTTAAACGGTCGCTGATCGTCCATTCCGCATCCTTTAACCAGGATGCGAACGCCATTGCGGATCATCCAGGATTTGGGGAGCTCGCCCTCGGACGTATTGTCAGGATTTTTGAGTCCGATGCCCTCAAGCCAGCCTGAACGATGCTCGGGTGCCGACCGTTCAAAATTGTTTTCGAAGTAATTGAGGTGCTGCCAATTGAGCTCGTCGCAGTCGACCGGTCTTAGCCAATAGCAATCCGAAAGCGAAAAACCCAGGCAACGAACGGGCACTTCAATACCGCTGTCAATTCCCAGCTCGCGATAGCGCGAGATGAGTCCGGGGCGGACGTCGGGCACCGACCGGTGACTCCACCACGTGTTGAGTGCTCGTTTATTCACCGTTGGAGAAGAACTCGAGCACGTGCCAAACGGCATCCTTCGTGCATCGAGTATGTCGGCAATTTCAAAGGAAAACTCGCGCGTTGGATCAAACGAGACATGCGCGACCTCGTGGTCGGCTGACATCAACGTGAACTTGCGCCCTACGTCGGCTGCGGGACGGCGCCCACGCTTACGGACCTTTTGATAACCAATCGCGGAATCGTACTGAACCATTTTCCGCCCACCGACGATATCGCACGCGAGCGTTCCCGATGCAGCCAGTTGCGATATACGGGCCTTCGTAACGTCCAGCAGGCGCGCGGCGTCACCCATGGTTATATAGTTGGAAGTATTCATCTGCCGCATCACCTCATTAAGTATTCTAATTGTTAAATATAGCAAACACAAACATCATAATACTTAACAAAGTTGCGGTGAAATAGGGACTGTTTAGCGGTTTTAAACGCTTAAACAGTCCCTATTTCACCGCAAGTTATAGAGGGGATGGGGCGAGGTGCTGCTATTTGATGGCTGCCGTCACGGTACCGCCGCCCA
>URMR01000096.1 GCA_900548935.1 uncultured Collinsella sp. | reverse complement strand
GGAATCCGGGTCCAAACGGCAGGGGTACGAGCCGAGGCGGAGCGTGCCGCCGATGTCCAGAACGCCCTTCTGGTCAGCCATCAGATGGATGACGGGATCGGGCGTGTCGGGCATGAGCTCGATGCTGTGCGCCTCGGGCAGGCCGACGACGTGGCGTGCGAATTCGACAATGGCAAGCTGCATGCCGAGGCACAGGCCGAGGAAGGGGATGCGGTGCTCACGGGCATAGCGGATGGATTCGATCATGCCGTCGATGCCGCGGCTGCCGAAGCCGCCGGGGACGATGATGCCGGACATATCGCCCAGAATTTCACCGACGTTCTCCGGCGTGATGGTCTCGGAGTCGATCCAGTGGATCTCCACATGGGCGTCGTTTGCCACACCGGCGTGGCGCAGCGCCTCTGCGACGCTGAGGTAGGCGTCGTGCAGCTTCGTATACTTGCCGACGAGGGCGATGTCGACGCGGCGCTTCGGGTGCATCCAGCGGTCGCACATCTGCCGCCACTGCGGCAGGCCCAGGTCGCTCAGCACGACCTCAGCCAGATGCTCGTCCTCCATCATCAGGGGGACCTGATAGAGAATGCTGGCGTCGAGGTTCTGCAGCACATGGTCCGGGCGGACATTGCAGAACAGGGCGAGCTTGTCGCGGATGTCCTGCGTCAGGGGGTAGTCGGAGCGGCACACGAGCACGTCCGGCCGCAGGCCGATGCTCTGCAGCTCGCGGACGCAGCCCTGCGTCGGCTTCGTCTTCATCTCGCCGGAGGCCTTGAGATACGGGATGAGGGTGACGAGCAGGATGATGGCATTTTCCTTGCCGACCTCGTTCTGGAACTGGCGGATGGCCTCCAGGAAGGCCTGGCTCTCCATGTCGCCGACCGTGCCGCCGACCTCGATGATGGCGATCTTGTCCTCGCCGCGGTAGAAGCGGCGCTTGATCTCGTTGGTGATGTGCGGGATGACCTGAACCGTTTCACCGAGGAATTCTCCGCGGCGCTCCTTATTGAGGATGTTCCAGTATACCTTGCCGGTCGTCAGGTTGGAAAACTGATTTAGGTCCTCATCGATGAATCGTTCATAATGACCCAGGTCCAGGTCGGACTCGTAACCGTCCTCGGTAACGAAGACCTCACCATGCTGGAAGGGGCTCATGGTACCGGGGTCGACGTTCAGATACGGGTCGGCCTTCTGCATCGTTACCTTGTAGCCGCGTGACTTGAGCAGACGGCCCAATGAGGCCGCGGTAATACCCTTGCCTAGGGACGAAACCACGCCACCGGTTACGAACACATGCTTGGTCATATTGAGTTACCTGCGCTTCCCGTAGAAGTTGTCCATACACATCTTACGGGTCTTCATTGTAATACTCGGACCGCAAGCCGTTCGCATCTTTTCTCGCGCGCGCTCGCATTTCTCAATCTCGAAACAAAACGCCGCCCGGCACCCGAGCGGCGTCACAGCAACTTAGGCGGCAGATCGCTACCGATCGGCAAGCTCGTCCCCGAGCATATCCTGAACGAGCATACCCGCTCGGATGCCTCTCAGATACCACCCGCCGCGCTCGGTAAGGCAAATACCATTTGCAAGCTGGCCGCCGTCCTCGCTATATCGCGAAACAACCTCGATCAAGCCGTCAGAATCCAAGCGTTCAATTGCGGCACGGGCTCGATACGGAGACACCCCAACGTGCTCCGCAAGCGTTTTGCGCGAGAAACCATATGTCCCGCCACTTTCGGATTGCTGGGCGATCTCCATCAACACCAGCACTTCGACACGCTTCATATCGTTGACACTCGCACGACCCTTGCCCGCCATGGCAGCCTCCTCTAACCGAGCACGAGCATCCAGCGCGCCGTGCACGACCGACACACCTCACGATGGCAGGTAATATCCATCATGCGGCATCCCGCTAAGGATGAAACAGTTACGGTTATTTTATACCGCTCAAATCGTTTCCAGGCAGGTAAACGGCTATTTTTCGCCGAAATAGACACTTAATTGATCAAAAAGCCGTACCGGGCGCTAACCCGATACGGCCAAAATGCAATGCAATTACCGCGGTGCTTCAAACTTAGCGATGGAAGAAACCGCGGCGCTCGAACTTGGGCTCGCAGCACACGTTGATACCCAGTTTGCGCAGCACAGTCTCGTCCGTCGGCGAGATAATCACGCTAAAGAAGGCATCGCAACCGCGCAGCTGCTCCAGGCCCGAAAGGACGCGAGCGGCCGTCTCACTCGTGGCCGAGGTGATCGACAGCGCCATAAGCGTCTCGTCGGTGTGGAGGCGCGGGTTTTTGCTGCCCAGGAAATGCGTCTTGAGCTTGCTGATGGGCTCGATCGCCTCATCGCTAATGACCTCGAGCTCAAGGTCGACGCCCGAAACATTTTTAAGCGCATTCATGATGAGCGAACTTGCGGCGCCCAGGCGCGTGGAGGTCTTACCGGTCACCACGGAGCCATCGGGCATGACCATGGCACCCACAGGACCACCCGTCAGCTGTTCCCTGGTGAGGGCTGCCGAGCGCGCCGGCGAGTAGTTCTTATCGATGCCGGCCTTCTTCATAATAATCTTGAGACGGTCGACCTGCTCATCGCCCACGCCGGTACGGCGCACATTTTCGACCGCGGTAAAGTAGCGGCGGACGATCTCCATCTTGGAAGCGTCGCGGCAGGCATCGTCATCGGTGATGGCAAAGCCGACCATATTGACGCCCATGTCCGTGGGGCTCTGGTAGGGGCTCTTGCCCAGGATCTTTTCCATCAGGGCACGGACCACCGGGAAGGCCTCGACGTCGCGGTTGTAGTTGACCGTGGTCTTGTTGTAGGCCTCAAGGTGGAAGGAATCGATGATATTGGCATCGTCGAGGTCTGCCGTGGCAGCCT
This sequence comes from uncultured Collinsella sp., assembly GCA_900548935.1. Classification (GTDB taxonomy): domain Bacteria; phylum Actinomycetota; class Coriobacteriia; order Coriobacteriales; family Coriobacteriaceae; genus Collinsella. Next base: position 3,831 of record URMR01000096.1, on the reverse strand, counting down.
CATAGGCAATATTGACCGGATGCGTCAGAGGAAGATTCCAGACCGGGAAGGTCTCGAACTTGGCATAGCCGGCGGCGGTACCGTGTTTATGCTCGTGATACAGCTGCGAGAGACAGGTGGCGAGCTTGCCCGAGCCAGGGCCGGGTGCCGTCACGACAACGAGCGGACGCGTGGTCTCGACAAACTCGTTCTTGCCATAGCCTTCATCAGAAACGATCAGGTCGACATCGTGAGGATAGCCCTCGATGGGATAGTGCAGCTTGGCGGGAATGCCGAGCGCGTTAAGACGATTACGGAAGACGTCGGCAGCGGGCTGACCGGCATACTGCGTGATGACCACGGCCGCGACAGCAAAACCGTTGCCGCGGAACAGGTCGACCAGGCGCAAGACGTCCTCGTCATAGGTAATGCCCAGGTCGCCACGGGCCTTGTTCTTCTCGATATGGTTTGCATTGATTGCGATGATGACCTCAACATCATCGGCAATGCTCTTGAGCATGCGGAACTTGCTGTCCGGTTCAAAACCCGGCAGCACGCGGCTCGCATGATAGTCGTCAAACAGCTTGCCGCCAAACTCCAAATAGAGCTTGCCACCAAACTGCGAGATGCGCTCCTTAATGTGAGCAGCCTGCAGCTCGATATACTTCGCGTTGTCGAAACCCTGGCGCATGTATGGCTCCCGTCCCGTTTCCATTTAATGTCCTAGGCGATTATAACGGAGCAGACCCTCCCCAACGCACTTCCCCTGCACCAACAAGGGGAACGTCGCAGGTTGAGCATAAGTCAGCGAAAGCCCGCCAGAGCGAGCAAGGTGACGTGAAAGAGGAGGGCATAGGCCTTTTGGCCATGCCCGACGATTGAACGTCAGATTGCCGCTCTGGCGGGCTTGCAGCGTCGAGTGGTTCCGGCGTTTGGCAAAACGCCGCAACATAAGCGCGCCCCCTCCCGCGCACGGAACGGGAGGGGGCTAAAGGTAGGAGTCTACCGGTGGGTTTACCCCACCGGACAGACGATGACCAAGTGATCCTCTACAGGATCGTCAAGGTTTCCGTGGGGTACCCGTTGGGTACTTAGAGCAGCACGCAGGCGACGGTCAGGATGACGGCGCAGACGACGGAGAGAGCGACGATGAGCTTAAGGGCAAACTTGAGCCAGGTCGTCCACTCGATCTTGGCCAGGGCGAGACCGCCCATGATGGCGCCGGAGGTCGGGGTGAACAGGTTCACGACACCGATGGCGGCGGAGAAGATCATGACCATGACCTCAGGCGAGAAGCCAAGCTTAACAGCCAGCGGTCCCATGATGGGCATGGAGACGGTGGCCATACCGGAGGTCGAGGGGATCAGGAAGGACAGGCCGAAGTAGACCAGGAAGCTCATGGGAGCGAAGATCACGCCGGACAGGCCAGCCAGGGCATTGGCGGCAGCGTCGAGGACGAAGACGTCGAGGCCGGTGTTAGCCATGAGGACGGAGATACCACGAGCGAGGGCGATGACGAGAACAACGGACATCATGTCGGCAGCGCCGGTGATGAAGGTGTTAACGATCTGCTTCTCGGACAGGCCACCGATGATACCGATCAGAACGGCCATGAGGAAGAACCAGGTGGAAGCCTCGTCGAAGTACCACTGGCCAATGGGCAGGCCGGTAATCAGGGCAGACCAGCCCTGGACGACGGCGTTACCGTCGGCGTCGTAGACAGCGCCAGCGTCGAAGAAGTTGGCGACGCCCTCGTTGAGGTCGGCCAGCGGGATGAAGCCGACGATCATGACGACGAAGGTGAAGGCGAAGGCGATCAGAACACCCTTCTGACGACCAGTGAGCTTGACCTCCTTGTGGACCTCGGAAGCAGCCTTGCCGTGAGCCTCTTCAGCATCCTTAAGCTCCTGCATCGACAGGATGGTGGAACCCTTGTCAGCCTTGACCTTCTTGGCATAGTTCATCACGAAGACGATGGACATAGCGGTAGTGACAATCCACAGGACGGCACCGAGGCCGATGATGATGGACTGGTTGACCTCAATGCCAACGCCGGTCAGAGCGTCGACGGCAGCGCCGACGGCGAACGGGTTAACCGTGGAGCCCAGGCAGCCGCAGCCAGCGCCGAGCAGGACGGTAGCGGCTCCGACCATGGGGTCGAAGCCGGCGGCCATCATGGTAGCGGCGAGCAGGGCGTAGAAGGGAACGGTCTCCTCGCACATACCATAGGTAGTACCACCGAGGGAGAAGATGAGCATAAGGACAGGAATGAGCATGATCTCGTTGCCCTTAAGCTTCTGCACCAGAACGGCGATGCCGTTGTCCAGGGCGCCGGTCTCGGTCATCATACCGAGGAAGCCGCCCAGGATCATAACGAAGAGGCAGACGGGCAGAGCGTCAGCGAAGCCCTTAATCGGGGCGGTACAGAAATCGCTCAGGCGGGCTGCGGTAACCGCGCCGCCGGACGTGCCGGAGACGATAACGGTAATCACTGCAACAATTGCCAGCAGAGCTAGAAGAATGGTGAACGATGAAGGCATACCGCGCTTTTTCTTAGCGGTCTCAGTCATGGTTCTCATCCCCCCTTCATAAATCATTTAACTTTCTCGCGCGAAGCGGATTTTCCGTGCCGTGCCCACCGCCCGACGCGAGATAATTACCAGACAAAGCCGCTCGGGGTGTGCAGCAATACACCCCGAGCGAGATGCTAGATGCTCTTACTTGAGCGTGGCGTACATGACAGCCTTGATGGTGTGCATGCGGTTCTCGGCCTCGTCGAAGACCTTGGAAGCGGGGCTCTCGAAGACCTCGTCGGTGACCTCCTGCTCGGTGATACCGAACTGCTCGCACTTCTCGGCGCCAATCGTGGTGTTGGTGTCGTGGAAGCTGGGCAGGCAGTGCAGGAAGATGGCACCCGGGTTGGCCATAGCCATGACCTCGGAGGTAACGCGATACGGGGTGAGCTGAGCGATGCGCTCGGCCCAGACCTCGTCGGGCTCGCCCATGGAGACCCACACGTCGGTGTAGATAACGTCGGCACCGGTGACGCCGTCCTTGACGTCGGTGGTCAGCTTGATGGTGCAGCCGTTGGCCTCGGCGATGGGCTTGCAGGCCTCGATGACGTCGTCAGCGGGCATGCACTCCTCGGGGCCGCAGGCCACGAAGTTCATGCCGAGCTTGGAGCAGACGACCATGAGGGAGCGAGCGACATTGTTCTTGCAGTCGCCCATGAAGACGAGGGTCTTGCCCTTAATGTCGTAGTTGAAGTTCTCCTGGACGGTCAGGATGTCGGCGAGCATCTGGGTGGGATGCCACTCGGTGGTCAGGCCGTTCCAGACGGGCACGCCGGACTTAGCAGCGAGCTCCTCGACGTCGTCCTGGGCAAAGCCACGGAACTCGATACCGTCATACATGCGGCCGAGAACGCGAGCGGTGTCCTCGATGGACTCCTTCTTGCCCATCTGCGACGAACCGGGATCGAGGTAGGTCACGCCCATGCCCAGATCCATGCCGCCGACCTCGAAGGCGCAGCGGGTGCGAGTGGAGGTCTTCTGGAAGAGCAGGACGATGTTCTTGCCCTCGAGATAGCGGTGCGGAACGCCAGCGCGCTTCATGTCCTTGAAGTTCTTGGAGAGCTTGAGCAGGTACTCGATCTCCTCGGTGGTGAGGTCGAGAAGCTTGAGGAAGCTACGGCCGGAGAGGTTAACACCCATGGTTCGATTCCTTTCGAAGAAATGAATTACGTAAATATTAGTGTTGCCCGTTTAACGGGCGAAGCCGGTGCGGTTGTAGGGGGACCGCACCGGAAACGGAAAGACTTAGAGGTCCTCGCGCCAGAAGGGCATGCTCATG